>NZ_CAXVWM010000032.1:0-5776 GCF_964263775.1 Agreia sp.
GAGGCCGAGCTGCCCTACCGACTCGAGGAGTCGGTGAGCCTCGCCATCCTGCGCTTCTCGACCTTTCAGATCTGGAAGGACCTCGATCGCAACTGGCGCTCGCTGCTGTCGAACCCGGTCGTCAGGCATCTGGTCGAGCGCCCGGGCGAGACGTTCGTCGAGCCTGCCGGCAGCGGCGCTCGACCGGCGGTCGACGAGGCGGCCCTGCGACTTCCGATCGCGGCCGACGGCTCGCAGATGGCCGCCATCGTGCGGGCCACGAGCGGCGAGTCGTTCGTGCTCGAGGGCCCTCCCGGCACGGGCAAGTCGCAGACCATCACGAACCTCATCGCGCACGCCCTGACCGAGGGCAAGACCGTGCTCTTCGTGGCCGAGAAGCAGGCCGCCCTCGAGGTGGTCAAGCGCCGGCTCGATCAGATCGGACTCGGCGCGTTCAGCCTCGAACTGCACGGCGCGAAGCAGTCGATGAACACGATTCGCGAGCAGCTGCGCGAGTCGCTGCGTCTGCGCGTGCCCGCCGATCCGCACGCCTGGGCCCTGGCCGACACCCGGCTGCGCGGGGCGATCGCCGAGCTCGACCGGCATCCGGCGCGAGTGCATTCGCCGAACGCGCTCGGCTACACGGTGTGGTCTGCCTACGATGCGCTGGCGACCTTGGGCGAGGGGCCCACGGCGGCCGTTGCCACGGGCTGGCTCACGACGACGCCGTCGGAGAGCCCGACGATCATCGCCCGAGACTTTCGCGATGCCGCCCAGCGCTTCGGCCTGCGGCCGGCGCACCCGTGGCTCATTGCGGGCGTGACAGATCCGGCGCAGCTTCAGGCCGTCACAGTATCGGATGCGCTGCGCGACGTCGCCGCCGTTCGCCCTCGACTCGACGAGCTGTCGCCCGAGGCGCGCCTCGCCCTGGCAGACCTGCGCCCGGCGACCGAGCTGCCCGTCGCATCCCGCCTGCTCGACGCCCGTTCGCGCGGCCTGCTGCCTGCTGCCGACGCGCTCGCCGCCATCGACCGCACGAGTTGGCGCGAGGCATCCGACGCCCTGCGCACCGGCCTCGCCGACTATCTCGAGCGGCACTCTGCCGTGCTCGCGGATGCCTCGGCCGCGGCCATCGAGGCGCCCCGGCTCGACGAGTGGACCGAGCGCTCGACCACGCTCGACGGAGCCTGGTTCCTGCCCGACCTGCGCCGCCGGTCGATCCGCGCCTCTCTCAAACCCCTGCTGCGCGCCGGCTCCGAGCCCAGCGGTAGGGCCGTCACCCCGCTGCTCGTCGCGCTGCAGTCCGCCCGGTCGGATGCGCAGGAGCTGCAGCGCCAGGCCGCAACTCTGGCGGGTCTCGGTCTTCCCGCCGGCTGGCAGCCCTACGCGCCCGACGCGAAGAACGCGCTCGATACGGCCGTGCGCACCTCGCTCGGATCCGTCTGGCTGGCGAGGCGCACCCCGCGCGCGTGGGGCTGGATCTCGAACGGGCGGAGCGCCGGCGCACGTGCGACGACCGGCTCCGGCACCGACACCGTGCGCGGCACCGACACCGTGCGCGGCACCGACACCGTGCGCGACACCGACACAGCCATCGTGCGCGACATCGACACGAGCTTCACCCGCTGGCTCGCCGCCATCGGCGCGACCGGTCTCACCGTTCGGCAGTGGGCCCACGGCCGCGACTGGATCTCTGCCTGGGCCACCGACGAGGTCACCTGGCTGATCGATGTGCGCGCCACCGGCCTGCTTCAACTGCAGCGGTTCACCGAAACGAGGCGCCAGCTCGAACACCTGCGCGAACTGGGCCTCGCCGGTTTCAGCACGCAGCTGGCGACGGGCCAGATCGAGCCGACCGACGCATCCGAAGCACTGCTGCGCGGCCTCGCCGCCGCGTCGCTCGAGGAGCGGCTCGCGAGCTCGAGCCTCGACGCGTTCGACGGCGACGCTCAAGACCGGCACGTCTCGGCCTACCGCGACCAGGGCGCGCTCGTGCGCGAGCAGTTGCGCAGCGAACTCGCCTCCGAACTGCTCGCCGCCCGCCCCTTCGACGCCGACGAGCTGCGCGGAGAGGTCGCCGAACTCGCCCGCCAGATCGAGCGAAAGCGCGGGGGCCTCGCCTTTCGCGAGGTGGCCCGCCGCTACCCGCGAGCGCTCACGTCGATCGTGCCCGTGTTCCTGATGAGCCCCGGATCCGTAGCGCACTTCCTCGATCCCGACAGCATCGAGTTCGACCTCGTGATCTTCGACGAGGCCTCGCAGATCAGGGTGCCGCAGGCCATCGGCGCGATGGGCCGCGGCAAGGCCGTGATCGTGGTCGGCGACTCGAAGCAGATGCCTCCCACGCGCATCATGCAGGTGGATGCGACCGGTCCCGACACGCCCCCGGCCGGCCGCGACGAGCCGCTCGTCGTCGAAGACCTGGAGTCGATCCTCACCGAGGCCGTGGAGTCGGGGCTGCCGCAGCTCTGGCTCAACTGGCACTACCGCAGCCAAGACGAGAGCCTCATTGCGTTCTCGAACGCCGCGTACTACGGCAACACGCTCGTGAGCCTGCCGTCGCCGAGCAGTGCGGGAGCGGGCACGACGGGTTCGGGCGGCGGCCCTGCCGCATCCGGCGGCGGCCCTGCCGCATCCGGCACCGGCCCCGGCCCCGGCACCGGCCTCAGCTGGCGCCGCGTCGACGGCATCTTCGACCGCGGCCGAACGCGCACGAACGAGGTCGAGGCCCAGGCGATCGTCGACGAGATCGTGTCGCGGCTGCGGGCACCCGCCACCATGCGCGAGTCGATCGGAGTCGTGTGCTTCAACGTGCAGCAGCGAGACCTCATCCTCGACAAGCTCGAAGACAGCACCGACCCGGTCATCCAGAAGGCGTTGCTCGCGGCCCCCGGCTCCGAGCTCTTCGTGAAGAACCTCGAGAACGTGCAGGGCGACGAGCGCGACACGATCCTGTTCTCGCTGGCGTTCTCGAAAGATCCCGAGACGGGCACGCTGCCGCTGAACTTCGGGCCGCTCAACCTTCCGGGCGGAGAGCGCCGGCTCAACGTCGCCATCACGCGCGCCAAGCGCCAGGTCGTGCTGTTCAGCTCCTTCGACGCGGCCGACATCCAGCTGACCCGCTCGCGTGCCCAGGGAATCGCCGACCTCAAGTCGTACCTGCAGTTCGCCGCGACCCGCAGTGTCGGGGCGCTTCCCGGCAGTGGCCGCGGTGGCGCGCAGGATGCCGTCACCGGCAACTACGGACGTTTCGTCGACGAGATCGCCACCGCCCTGCGCGACCGCGGACTCGAGGTCGAGACCGGCCTCGGGCTCTCGTCGTTCACCGTCGACCTCGCCGTGCGACACCGTGGGCAGGCATCCTGGGCCGTGGCCGTGATGGTCGACGGGCCCGGCTGGGCCTCGCGAGCGACGGTCAGCGACCGCGACGGTGCGCCGAACCTGCTGGTCGACGTGATGTCGTGGCCGGCCGTCATCCGTGCCTGGCTGCCGGCCTGGATCCGAGACCGCAGCGCCCTCATCGCGCGCATCGTCGTCGCGGTCGACCACCCGGCGAGCGCCCGACTGCCCGACGCGGATGCAGCCCAGGCCGTGCGCGATGCCGGCAAGGCCACCGATCGGGCCGCAGAAGACGCGCGGGCCGAAAAGGCGTTTCCGACAGCAGTGTCGACGTCGATCCTCGCGCGCGAACTGCCTGAGTTCGTGGCCGCAGACGACAGCGCGATCTATCCGCAGTCGAAGCTCGACGACCTCGATGCCGTGCCGATCATTCACGCGGTGGCCGCAGGCATCCTCGAGGTCGAGGGGCCGATACCGGTCGACCGGCTGGTGTCGACTATTGCCCGGCGCTTCGACTACAGCCGCGTCGGAGACACCAAGCGCGCGCTGCTGCAGCAGACCGTGCGCGACGCCTTCGCGATCTCGCCCGACGACTTCGCGTGGCCCGCCGGGCTCGAGGCGTCGACCTGGCGGGGAGCGCGGCGCACCCCCTCGAGCGCCGTGCGTGCCGTCACCGATGTGAGCCCGCAAGAGATCTCGAATGCGATCGAGCTACTGCTCGCCGAATCACTCTCGATCGACTCCGACGAACTCCTCCGCGAGACGGCCTCGGTGCTCGGATACTCCAGGCTCACCGACACGACGCGCACGTCGATGGAACGCGGCCTCGCCCTCGCCCTCTCCGAGAACAGGGTGCAGCGCGCCGGAACGCGTGTCGTGCGAGCCCCCGTCCCCGCCTGACCCTGACCCTGACCGAACAGTCCAACTGCCCCGGCCGAATTTCGCGGATGAGGAAAAAGTCGGCGACACCCCGCGTTCGGCCGCCGGGGAGACGGCGTGGCGCAAGAATTTCCTCATCCGTGAAAGGGCCGACGTCGGCTTCTGGTCAGGGGCGACGCTGCCTTTTGGTCAGGGGCGGCTCCTGCGCAGTGTGCGCAGCGCGAACCCTGCGAGAACCACAAGGGCTCCTGTCAGCACTGCCGGCAGCGGCAGGGTGACCACGAGGACGGCGCAGCCGAGCGCCCCGAGCACGTTGACTGCACGCGGGTAGCGCCGCGCAGAGCGCTCCTGCCGGAACGCCGCCAGGTTGGCGACGAAGTAGTACAGCAGCACCTCGAACGACGAGAACGCGATCACCCCGCGCAGATCGGCCACGAGAACGAGCACCACGACCACAAGGCCCACGGCGATCTCCGCCCGGTAGGGAGTGCTATAGCGCGGATGTACTGCGCTCAACCAGCGCGGCAGATCCGCCTCGCGAGCCATGGCGAAGGCGGTGCGCCCGATGCCCGCGATCAGCGCCAGCAGCGCGCCGAGCGAGGCGAGAGCGGCCCCGACGCGCACCGACGGCGCGGCCCACGCCCATCCATTGGCCGTCACGACGTCGACGAGCGGGTTGTCGCTCGCGGCGAGACCGGATGCGCCGAGCGCCCCGAGCGCGGTCACTCCGATCGCGGCGTAGACGACGACCACGACGGCGAACGCGATGCCGATCGCGCGCGGAATGGTTCGAGCGGGGTCGCGCACCTCCTCGCCCAGGGTGGCGATGCGCGCGTAGCCCGCGAAGGCGAAGAACAGCAGCCCCGCCGACTGCAGCACCGCCAGGGCGCCGGCCGTCGCGCTCGGACTGCCTGTGTTCGTGCCCGAATCCCTCCATTCCGCGCCCGCCCCGAGCCACGATTGGAGGGATTCGGGCACAATCGCGCCGCCTTGCGCGGCTCCGCCCAGCACCCCGGATGCGACGACGACGGCGAGCAGGGCCAGCACCGGCACCACGATCACCTTCGTGAGCAGCGCGGTGCGCGTGATGCCGAACAGGTTCACCGTCACGAGCAGCACCACCACCGCGACGGCCACGGGGCGCGCCCACGGGTCGGGAACGGCATACGCCGCGAACACCATCGCCATCGCGGCCGAGCTGGCGGTCTTACCGATGAGAAAGCTCCATCCAGCGGCGAAGCCCCACCACGGCCCGAGCACTTCTCGGCCGTACACGTAGGTGCCTCCGGCCGAGGGGTACTGCGCGGCGAGCTGCGCCGACGACGCCGCGTTGCAGAACGCGACGACGGCGGCGGTGACGAGACCCACGAGCATTTTGGTGCCGGCGATCTCTGCGGCGGGCTGGAACACCGCGAAGACTCCGGCCCCGATCATCGATCCGAGGCCGATGAACACGGCGTCGCCGAGTCCCGCCCCCCCCACCGCGTGTTCACAGTGCCGCGCAAGCAAGCGGCCGTGAGTAACCCGCGGGTGGCGCGGCGGCGCGGGCCCCGCGCCCCCCCGGTGCAAGGCCGCGGCT
>NZ_CAXVWM010000033.1:0-22391 GCF_964263775.1 Agreia sp.
TGTTCAAAAACCCTGTTCCCCACCACGGGCCACCCGCCACCCCGGGGGTGCCCTTGTTATACAACCCCCCCAGGTTGGGGTTTTTGCCTGCGAAAAAAAAAAAGCGACCCGCTTTCGCGAGTCGCTTTTTGTTGTGCGCCCTAAGGGATTCGAACCCCTGGCCTTCTGATCCGTAGTCAGACGCTCTATCCAGCTGAGCTAAGGGCGCGGGTCAAGACCAGATGAAATTCTAGCACGTCATTCGAGGCCCCTCTGCGCAGCGTCGAGGTCAGCGGGCGCCGACCAGTTCCGGCTCGAACTTCATCTCCGGCTCGGGGGCGACGTACTCATTCTCGATGTCGACCGAGACGCCCGCGCGGAAGTGCCCGATGGCGGCCAGCACCAGCCCGGCCGCGGCCCACCCGGCAAGAACCAGCCACGGGAACGTCGTGGGTGCATCCGGAAAGTAGGAGAGGTCTCGCAAAAGGGTCGCGCCCGCTCCCGGCGGGAACCACTGGCCGATGAGCCCCCACGGCTGGGGCAGAAACTCCATCGGCTGGGTCGCCGCTGAGATCGGGTTGGCGATGAGCAGGAAGAGCACGGGCCCCACGGCGATTCCGGCGCGGCCGACGAGCGACGCGACACCGACGATCGTGGCACTGACCGCGAGCAGAGTGAGCGCGATCGCCCCGACGTTCACCAGGTAGTCGCCCTGCAGCGCGCCGAACCAGCCCTGCAGGATGCCGGCGAGCGAGAAGCCGGCGATGACCACGTAGACGGTGATCGCCACGACCCGGCGCCACGCGCCGACGATGAGAGTGGATGCGAGGATGCCGCCGAGCATGCCGCCGAGCGTCAGCGGAAAGGCGGCTGCAGTGAGCCCCGCGCCCCGGGGATCCGTGTCGGCCAACGGCACGACGTCGGTCGCCGGCACGACGATCGGCTTGGCGAGCGAGACACCCTGGGCGGCGAGGGATGCGTTGAGCTGGGCCGCAAGCTTTGGCGCGACGCCCGTGAGCAGCTGGCTCACGATCGGGCTGGCCGCCGATGAGGTGAGCACCTCGGGAGAGTCGCCGAGGATGATCGCACCGTAGACCTCGCGCTTCTCGATCTGCGCAACCGCGTTGCCGCGATCGTTCGATTCGACGAATGCGAAGGTGTCGGGAGCAGACTCGGCGAGGGCTGCCTCGACCTGCTGCACCGCAGCATCCGGGCCCGCCACCGCAAGGGGAACGCTCTTGACGCTCGAGGCGACCGACGGCCACGAGAACGCCAAAACCATGATCGAGACCACGACGGCGAGGATGAGGCCGACGCCGGCGATGCGCTTCCAGGGGGTGGGCGGCGGAACCATGCGGATGCTGCGAGCGTGGGCGTGGGCCATGGAGATTTCTCGATTCGTGAAGACTGAGAACAAAACAGAATGTTCGTTCTTTATAAGAATGAATCATGGATAGGATCGAAGTCAAGGAACGATCGTTCTTTTTTCGCAGTGTTCAGGAGGTGCGAATGCCCAAGGTCACAGAGCAGTACCGGGAGGCGAAGCGCGACGAGATCGCCGAGGCGGCGTTGCGCTGCTTCGCCAAGAAGGGGTTCGGCGCGTCAATGGCCGACATCATCTCGGATACGGGCCTGTCTGCGGGCGCGATCTACGGACATTTCGAGAGCAAGCACGAGGTCATGCTCGCCGTCTCGCGGCTCATCATGGCCAGCCGCATCCACGACCTCGAGGCACTGTACGCGCTCGAGCGCGCGGCGGCGCCAAGCGAGGTGCTGAGCCGAGTGCTTACGGGGCTGGCGCGCGATGTCGGCGACCCCGGGCTGCTTCTGCAGGTCTGGGGCAGATCGATCGTCGAAACAGGTATGCGCTCGATCGTCTGGGAGGTCTTCGGCGAGCTGCGGAATGCATACCGGCGGCTGTTCGCGGCGTGGGCCGCTCAGAACAGGGGCCTCGACGAGACGCAGGCGCTCGAGTGGGCAGAAGACCTCATTCCGGTGGCGATCGGACTCGCCCAGGGATACATCGCGCAGTCAGCGCTGTTTCCCGAATTCGACGGCCCCGCGTACCTCGCGTCTGTGCACGAGCTGCTGCCGCACTGAGCAGCTCGCCGGCCGCAGGCACTTGCGCGAGGTGCACCGTGGTAACTAGAGTCGAGTTGTCCATATGTCCTTACATTGTCGTGAGACGCTGCTGCGAACGACAGTTCTCAGACCGCAGAAAGCTGTCCGCCCAGCATGACCGATCACTCCCCCGGCCTAACCGATGTTCCTCTCGACCTGATCACGATCGGCCGGGTCGGCGTCGACATCTATCCGTTGTAAGACGGGCCGCTCGAAGACGTATCGACGTTCGGCAAGTACCTCGGCGGCAGCGCGACCAACGTCGCCGTGGCGGCGGCTCGCCACGGGGTGAACTCGGCCGTGATCACCCGCACCGGCAACGACCCCTTCGGCACCTATATCCACCGTGAATTGCTGCGCCTCGGCGTGAGCGACCGCTTCGTCTCGGGCGTCGAGGGCCTGTCGACGCCTGTCGTGTTCTGTGAGCTATTTCCGCCCGACGACTTTCCCCTCTACTTCTATCGGCAGCCCAAGGCACCCGACCTCGTCATCCACACCGAAGAACTCGACCTCGACGCCATTCGGTCGGCCAGGATCTATTGGTGCACCGCGACCGGGCTCTCGGAGGAACCGAGCCGCAGCGCCCACCACGACGCGTGGGATGCCCGCGGCCGAGCTCCCTTCACCGTGCTCGACCTCGACTACCGCCCGATGTTCTGGGAATCGGCCGAACAGGCATCCAGCGAGGTCGGCCGAGCACTCGAGAAGGTCACCGTCGCTGTCGGCAATCGCGAAGAGTGCGAGGTGGCCGTGGGCGAGACCGATCCGCACCGGGCGGCGGATGCACTGCTCGAGCGCGGGGTCGAGCTGGCCATCGTCAAGCAGGGCCCGCGGGGAGTCCTGGCCAAGACCACAACCCAGACCGTCGAGGTTGCGCCCTACCCCGTGACGGTCGTCAACGGGCTCGGCGCCGGCGACGGATTCGGCGGCGCCCTCTGCTACGGTCTGCTGAACGACTGGCCGCTCGAAGATACCCTGCGCTTCGCGAACGTGGCCGGCGCCATCGTGGCCGGCCGTCGCGAGTGCTCGACGGCGATGCCCACGACCGCCGAGGTCGACGACATGATGCAGGGACTCGACTCATGATCGCGCTCGACTTCGCCGCCCTCAGAGACACCCGCGCCGCGTACCCCGGTCGGGTCGCCGAGGTGCTCGCAGGCCGCACCCGGCGTGAGCTGATCCGGGGCGACGGATGCCTGTTCATCGTCGCTGCGGATCATCCGGCCCGCGGGGCGCTCGCGGCGGGTCCGAACGAAGACGCGATGGCCGACCGCTACCGGCTGCTCGAACGGCTCGCCATCGCCCTCTCCCGCCCCGGAGTCGACGGGGTGCTCGGTACCCCCGACGTCATCGACGACCTCGCACTTCTCGGCCTGCTCGACGACAAGATCGTCGTCGGATCGATGAACCGCGGCGGTCTCAAGGGCGCCTGCTTCGAGATGGACGACCGGTACACCGCATACGACGTCGACAGCATCGTGCGAGACGGCCTCGACTTCGCCAAGAACCTCGTGCGCGTCAACCTCGGCGACTCGAGCACGGCCGACACGCTCGAGGCCACCGCCCGTGCCGTGAGCCACGCGGCCGCGGCCGGCGTGCCGATCATGCTCGAGCCCTTCATGAGCGAGTGGGCCGACGGCCGTATCCGCAACGACCTGTCGACGGATGCCGTCATCACGTCGATCGCGATCGCATCCGGTCTCGGCAACTCGAGTTCGCATACCTGGCTCAAACTCCCCGTCGTACACGACATGGAGAGGGTCATGGCCTCGACGACCCTGCCGACGCTGCTGCTGGGTGGAGATCCGACGGGCGACCAAGACGACACCTTCGACTCCTGGCAGCGCTCGCTCGCCCTGCCCGGAGTGCGCGGCCTCGTAGTCGGGCGAAGCATCCTCTATCCGCAGAACGGAGACGTCACGTCGGCCATCGACATCGCCGCCTCCCTCGTGCACCGGGCCTGACCCCCGCACCGAGCGCCACCTCCAGAAGGAAGAACACATGACTCTCCCCGTCGTCACGCATTGGATCGACGGCGCCGAACGCGCCAGCGCATCCGGTCGCACCGCTGAAGTCTTCGACCCCGCCCTGGGTGTTGCCACCAAGCAGGTGGCGCTCGCCGACGCGGCCGACATCGATGCGGCCGTCGCATCCGCCCAAGCCGCGTTCCCGGCGTGGCGCGACCTGTCCATCACCAAGCGGCAGCAGATCATCTTCCGCTTTCGCGAGCTGCTGAACGAGCGCAAGGGCGAGCTGGCGCTCATCCTGACCAGTGAGCACGGCAAGGTGGTCTCCGACGCGCTCGGAGAGATCGCCCGCGGCCTCGAGGTCGTCGAGCTCGCAACCGGCTTCCCGCACCTCATCAAGGGCGAGTACTCCGAGAACGTGTCGACGGGCGTCGACGTGTATTCGACGAAGGCGCCGCTCGGCGTCGTGGGCATCATCAGCCCCTTCAACTTTCCGGCCATGGTGCCGATGTGGTTCTTTCCGATTGCGATCGCGGCCGGAAACACGGTGGTGTTGAAGCCCAGCGAGAAGGATCCGTCGGCCGCCAACTGGCTCGCGGCCCTCTTCACCGAGGCCGGGCTGCCCGACGGCGTCTTCACCGTGCTGCACGGCGACAAGGTCGCCGTCGACGGCCTGCTCGAGCACCCCGATGTGAAGAGCATCTCGTTCGTCGGATCCACCCCGATCGCGAAATACATCTACGAGACCGCGGCCCGCAACGGCAAGCGGGTTCAGGCGCTGGGCGGCGCGAAGAACCACATGCTCGTGCTGCCGGATGCCGACCTCGAGCTGGCAGCGGACGCCGCCATCAACGCGGGCTTCGGTTCGGCCGGCGAGCGCTGCATGGCCATCTCCGTACTGGTGGCCGTAGAGCCCGTGGCCGATGACCTGATCGAGAAGATCACCAGCCGGATGGCCGGCCTCACGATCGGCGACGGCCGCCGCGCCTGCGACATGGGACCGCTCGTCACCGAGACGCACCGCGACAAGGTCGCCTCCTACATCGACATCGCCGCTGAAGACGGCGCGACGGTGGTCGTCGACGGCCGCGGCGTCACCGTCGACGGCGACCCCAACGGATTCTGGCTCGGCCCGACCCTCATCGACGCCGTGCCCACCGACTCCCGCGTCTACACCGACGAGATCTTCGGGCCGGTGCTGTCGATCGTGCGCGTGACGAGCTACGAGGAGGGCGTCGCCCTCATCAATGCGAGCCCCTACGGCAACGGCACGGCGATCTTCACGAACGACGGAGGCGCGGCCCGCCGCTTCCAGAACGAGGTCGAGGTCGGAATGGTCGGCATCAACGTGCCGATCCCGGTGCCCGTGGCGTACTACTCTTTCGGCGGGTTTAAAGACTCGGCCTTCGGAGACTCGAAGGCCTACGGCCAGCAGGGATTCCACTTCTTCACCCGCGAGAAGGCGATCACCTCGCGCTGGCTCGACCCCAGCCACGGCGGCATCAACCTCGGCTTTCCGCAGTCGTAGGCCTGCCCCGGCCGGCACACCGATCACGCATCACCGATCACCCAACCGAACTCGACGAAGAGGATTGTCATGAGCCGCAACGCCGACCGCGACTGGTTCTACTCGCGCGACCGGCTGGCTCGCGACGGCTGGGCGGCCGTGGTCGACTCGTCGATCAACGGCTGGCGCTACACCGGGCTGCGAGTTGCCGAGCTCGGCGGCGATGCCGTGCTGCGCGCCGAGCCGATCGAGCGCGTCATCGTTCCGCTGTCGGGCTCGTTCACCGTGCGCTATCGAACGGATGCCGCGGGCGACGAGACGGTGCAGCGGCTGGCCGGCCGCGAGTCTGTCTTCCACGGCCCCACCGACGTGCTCTACCTGCCGATCGGCACGAGCGCCACCATCGAGGGTCGCGGCCGGGTCGCGGTGGCCGAGGCGCCGGCGACCGTCGCCCATCCGGTCGCCTATCTCGCGGCATCCGAGGTGCCCGTCGAACTGCGGGGAGCGGGACGATCGAGCCGACAGGTGCACAACTTCGGCACTCCGCAGGCCCTCGCCGCAGATCGCATCATCGTCTGCGAGGTGATCACCCCGGCCGAGAACTGGTCGAGCTATCCTCCGCACAAGCACGACGAATCCGTGCCGGGCAGCGAATCCCGCCTCGAGGAGATCTACTACTTCGAGACGGCTGTCACACGCGGAGCCGCGGCCCCTGCGACGGCCGAGCCATTCGGCTATATGCGCACCTACTCGTCGGATGCCGGCCCGATCGACACCCTCGCCGAGGTGCGCACGGGCGATGTCGCGCTCGTGCCGTTCGGCTGGCACGGGCCCTGCGTGGCGGCCCCCGGCTACGACCTCTACTACCTCAACGTCATGGCGGGGCCGGATGCCGAGCGCAGCTGGCTTATCACCGACGACCCGGCGCACGCCTGGATCCGCGACACCTGGACGGGACAGGACGTCGACGCCCGGCTCCCGTACACGGCTTCCGATGCATCCGGTCCCAACGCATCCGCAGACACAGAGACAGAGACAGGCACATCGCTATGACCACCCGCCGTATGACCGTCAGCCAGGCTCTCGTCGAGTTTCTCGCCCACCAATTCACCGTCGACGGCGCGCACCGCGAGCGCACGATCGCGGGCACCTTCGGCATCTTCGGACACGGCAACGTGGCCGGAGTGGGCCAGGCGCTCAAGCAACTCTCGGTCGACGAGCCCGGTCTCATGCCCTACCACCAGGCTCGCAACGAGCAGGCGATGGTGCACGAGTCCGTCGCATACTCCCGCATGACGCGACGTCGATCGACCTTCGCCTGCACCGCATCCGTGGGGCCCGGCGCAACCAACATGCTCACTGGAGCAGCGCTCGCCACGATCAACCGCCTGCCCGTGCTGCTGCTGCCGTCGGACACGTTCGCCACGCGGGTCGCCGACCCCGTGCTGCAGCAGCTCGAGCTCCCCCACGATGCGAGCGTCAGCGTGAACGATGCGTTCAAGCCCCTCTCCCGCTTCTTCGATCGGGTGCAACGCCCCGAGCAGCTTTTTTCTGCGGCCCTCGGCGCGATGCGGGTGCTGACCGACCCGGTCGAGACGGGAGCCGTGACGATCGCGCTTCCCG
Source organism: Agreia sp. (assembly GCF_964263775.1). Classification (NCBI taxonomy): domain Bacteria; kingdom Bacillati; phylum Actinomycetota; class Actinomycetes; order Micrococcales; family Microbacteriaceae; genus Agreia; species Agreia sp. Next base: position 7,198 of record NZ_CAXVWM010000033.1, read on the forward strand.
AAGACGTGCAGGCCGAGGTCGTCGATGTTCCGGCCGAATTCCTCGCCGACCGCGAATGGCGCCTGCGCCGGCCCCGACCCGACGCCGGCGTGATCGCGGAGGTCGTGCGCGCCATCCGCTCATCGTCACGGCCGCTCATCGTCGCCGGCGGCGGCGTGATCTATTCGGATGCCGCGGCCGCCCTCGCCGCGTTCGTCGAGGCGACCGGGCTGCCGGTCGGCGTATCCCAGGCCGGCGTGGGAGCGCTCGCCTGGGATCATCCGCGATTTCTCGGGGCGGTGGGTGCCACGGGCACGACCACGGCGAACCGCGCCGCCGCCGAGGCCGACCTCATCATCGGCGTCGGCACTCGCTACAGCGACTTCACCACGGCGAGCCGCACCGCGTTCCAGAATCCGCACGTTCGTTTCATCAACATCAACGTCGCCTCCTTCGACGCCGTCAAGCACGGCAGCGCCATACCTGTCGTCGCCGACGCGCGCGAGGCGATCGTCGAACTCACCACCGCCCTCGCCGGCTACCGCGTCGACGCCGACTTCGAGTCCGACTACTCCCGCGCGAAGAGGCAGTGGAATGCCGTCGTCGACGAGGCCTTCACGCCGCGGGGCCGCGACCTGCCGAGCCAGACCGAGATCATCGGCGCCGTGCAGAAGGCATCGGATGCCCGCGACGTGCTCATCTGCGCCGCCGGATCGCTGCCGGGCGACCTGCACAAGCTGTGGCGGGTTCGCGACGATCTCGGCTATCACGTGGAGTACGGCTACTCGTGCATGGGCTACGAAATCGCCGGCGGCATCGGTGCGGCCCGGGCCGACGCGACCCGGGATGCGATCGTCATGGTGGGCGACGGCTCCTACCTCATGATGCACACCGAGATCGTCTCGGCCGTCGCCGAGGGCATCAAATTCATCGTCGTGCTCATTCAGAACCACGGCTACGCCTCGATCGGCCACCTCAGCGAAGACGTGGGATCTCAGCGATTCGGCACTCGATACCGGTTCGCTGGGTCTGACGAGCGGCTGCCCGTCGATCTCGCGACCAATGCCGAGAGTCTCGGCATCCGGGTCATTCGGGTCGAGCCCGGGCCGGATGCGATCGCCGACCTGGCCGCGGCCGTCGCGTCGGCGAAGGCGTCGGCGACAGCGACGCTGATTCACATCAACAGCGATCCTCTGCTCTACTCCCCCGACGGTGGAGGCTGGTGGGACGTACCCGTCGCGCAGGTGTCCACCCTCGACAGCACGCAGCAGGCGCGCGCACACTACGACGTGAACCGCGCGTCGCAGAGGCCCTACGTCGGACCGGCCCCGACCGGATAGTCCGGCCCTGGGTCTGGCGCACTTTCGCGCACGAGGATCCGGTGCTCGATCGTGAGGTGACGGCCCGGTCCGTCGTATCCGCTCAACCGTTCGAGGAGCATGTCCAGGGCTCGCTCGGCGAGCATCCGGGTGTCAGGCGCCACGGAGGTCAGCGTCGGCATCGTGCTGGCGCCAAGGCCGATGGCGTCCCACCCGATCACGGCGACGTCGTCTGGCACAGCCCTCCCCCGCCGCTGGAGTGCCCGGAGTGCTCCGATAGCCGCGAGATCGTCTCGACACAGCAGGGCGTCCGCGTCGAAGCCGCGATCCAGCGCGCGCTCCATCCCCTCCTCTGCACCTCGGGCGTCGCCCACCGTGGTCGACACGAGCAGGCTCGGATCGGCATTCAGACCCGCGCGGGCGATCGCCTGCCGATAGCCCTCGAGTCGAAGCGAGGACGTTCGCGATAGGCGTTCGATCTCGTGACCGAGAAAGCCGATGCGCGTGCGCCCCAGTGCGACCAAGTGCGTCGTTGCCTCATCGGCAGCGCTGACATTGTCGATTGCGAGCTGGTCGGCGGCAGCGGGATGCGGATCTTCGCCGAGGAAGACGACGGGCGTCGTGCGACGCAGCTCGTCAAGCGCTCCTGCCGTGAGAGCCTGTGGGTGCATGATGAGCCCGTCGACTGTGCCCGCCTCTCGGTTCGAGAGGACGGCGCCCTCGCCCGAAGCGGTGCCACCGGTCTCGGAGATCAGCAGCCCGTAGCCCCGTTCGTCGGCGACCTGTGCGAAGACGTGCGCGAGCTCGGCGAAGTACGGTCGTCTGAGATCGGGGAAGGCGAGACCGATCATGTCAGAACGTCCGGTGGCGAGGCTGCGCGCACTCCGATGCGGTCGATACCCGAGCTCGTCGACGACTGCCTGCACCCGCTCCCGCATCGCCGGGCTCACGTGGCGGTAGCCGCGTACGACGTTCGCGACCGTTCCGACAGACACTCCGGCGCGCCGTGCCACATCCTGCAACGTGACCGCGTCCATCGTGCAATCGTAGCGTTGACACGAATTTGTAGCGCTATAAAATTCTCCTTATGACCGCCATCGATCGCCCCTCCGACCTCCGTCACGCGTCTGCGTCCGCAGTCGCAACCGCCCCCCGGATCCGCGCCAGCCGTCAGGACGGCACCTACCCCCGCCCCCAGCTGCTCAGAGAGCACTGGACGAACCTCGACGGCGTCTGGTCGTTCCGGTACGACGATGAGGACCGCGGACGCGATGCCGGCTGGGACGCCGGCCGCTTCGGGCAGGAGCGCACCATCGTCGTCCCGTTCCCGCCAGAGTCTCCGGCCTCCGGCATAGGCGACTCCGGCTTCCATCCGATCGTCTGGTACGCCCGCACCATCACCTCGGCAGACCTTGAGCAGGCTGGACGATCGGCTCTTTCGCCCCGGATCGTGCTGCACTTCGGTGCGGTCGACTACCGAGCCAGCGTCTGGATCGACGGATACTTCGTCGGCGAGCACGAGGGCGGCCACACGCCGTTCTCCTTCGACGTGACGACGCGTGTCGACGACGACGACGACCACACGATCGTCGTCCGCGTCGAGGACGACCCGGTCGATCTCACTCAGCCTCGGGGCAAGCAGGACTGGCACCTCGAGGCCCACGCCATCTGGTACCGCCGCACCACGGGTATCTGGCAGACCGTCTGGCTCGAAGCGGTGCCCGAGGTCTCGATCGCGAATCTGCACTGGGTGCCGCTCGACCGCGAACGCATCTCGGTGCGGGCGCACTTCAGCCGCAAAACCGAGGCCGGCAGCCGACTGCGGATCGCTCTGCACTGGGACGAAGGCGACGAAGGTCTGGGCACCGTGGAGACCGTCCTCCCGGCCGCAGCAGATCACCTGGAGCTCGTCGTCACACTGGCCCGGCAATTCAACGGGCAGGCCGAGGACGAACTGTGGTGGAGCCCGGAGACACCGCGCCTCGTCGACGCCCAGGTGAGCCTCATCAGCCCGGCGGGTGTCGCGCTCGACACTGTCGCGTCGTACCTCGGTGTGCGCACGGTCGCAATAGAGCGCGGACACTTCCTTTTGAACTCGAGCCCCTACGACGTGCGCTCGGTGCTCGAGCAAGGCTTCTGGCCAGAATCGCACCTCGCGGCGCCTTCCGCCGAGGCCCTGCGCCGGGAGGTCGAGCTCATCAAGGACCTGGGCTTCACCGCGGTGCGCGTCCACCAGAAAATCGAGGATCCGCGGTTTTTGTACTGGGCCGATCGTCTCGGACTGCTCGTCTGGGGCGAAGCGGCGAACGCCTACGCCTTCTCTCCGACAGCGGTGCAGCGGCACATGCGCGAGTGGATGGACGCGGTGCACCGTGACATCTCGCACCCGTCGATCGTCACCTGGGTGCCGATCAACGAGAGCTGGGGCGTGCAGCACATCGTGTCTGATCCGGCCCAGCAGGCGTACGCGCGCTCACTGGCCGATGTGACCCGGGCCCTCGACCCGTCCCGCCCCGTCCTCTCGAACGACGGTTGGGAGCACGTCGACTCGGACATCCTGACCATCCACGACTACGAGGGCGATAACGAGGTTCTCGCGCGCACCTATGCTGACGACGGCGCCAGGCGCCGGGCGCTCTCCGGCATGGGTCCCGCTGCTCGTCGCATCCTGGTCGATGGCGCCGAAGACGAAGGACAGCCGGTGATGCTCACCGAGTTCGGCGGCGTGAATTACCAGCTGGGAGCGCGACGGGAGGACGGCTGGGGCTACACGGCAGCAGTCGACGGCGACGACTGGCTCCGCAAGATCAGCGGCCTGTACGACGCCATCCGCGCCAGCTCATTCCTCGCCGGGTCGTGCTACACCCAGCTCACCGACACCATGCAGGAGACGAACGGCCTCCTCACCGACGATCGTCAACCGAAGATGCCGGTCGAACTCATCCGCCGGGCCGTGACCGGAAAGGATTGACCCGGGGGCGTTATTTGTCGACGAGGGTGATTTCGAAGGAGTAGAGGTCGGGGCGGTAGGCGTGGTGGCCGAACTCGACCGCGCGGCCGGAATTGTCGAACGCGGTGCGATCCATGGTCAGCACGGGGTCGTGTCTGTCGATCTGCAGCAGGGCACTCTCGATCGACGTCGCGCGACGCGCTCCGATGTTCTGGCGAGCCACTCGGATCGTCACTCCCTGGTCGCGCAGCACCTGGTAGAGGCCGTGCTTCGTCAGGGCTGCCTCAGTGGTCGTAGCGAGATCGGCCGGCAGGTAGTTCTCGAGAATCGCCAGCGGCACCCCGTCGGCGTGCCGCACGCGCTTCATGTGCAGAACGGGCGCCTCTGCTGCAAGCCCGAGGCGCTCGGCGACCCGCGCATCCGCGGGAATCGTTTCGAGCAGCAGCAGCTCGGTAGTCGGCGTGCGATGCTCGCGAGCGAGGTCTTCGTAGAGGCTGGTGAGCTCGACCTTGCGGCTGACCTGACCGTGCACCACCTGCGTACCGATCCCCCGGCGGCGCACGAGCAGACCCTTGTCGACGAGATCTTGGATGGCGCGGCGCACCGTAGGTCGAGAGAGCCCGAGCCGCTCGCCCAGCGCGACCTCGTTCTCGAGCCGAGAGCCGGGAGGAAGGCGGCCGTCGAGGATGGCATTCTCGATGCGGGTGGCCATCTGAAAATAGAGCGGAACCGGCCCGGATCGATTGAGATCCATGAACAAGCCGTCCGGGAGCGTCTGCGCTAACTGCTGCATAGTGGGCTCCCGCAATCCCTCAGGCCGTCATGTTCGAACAATGTTACCGGAGTGCGACACTGTCCGTTATCTACCTCGTCGGCGCATTGGGGGTAGACCGAGTCCGAACACAGGTCAGACTCCTCAAAGGTGCCGTTACAGGCACCTTTGAGGAGTCGTCGCCCTAGCTATTGCGAGATTACGTCGGCACCGCTCAGTTGAATGCGCCGAAATAACTGGGGATCGTGTCGGTTCCGCTCGCCTCCTCTCCTAGCTCGTTGATAACGTGCGTGATGATGCCGTTGCCACCGAGCGATACGGTCAGCAGGTTTCGCAACTGCACACCGGGAACATCCGGCGCCTCGAATCCGCTTTCCGTCACGATGCTCGGGTCGGCTTCGTTGAACGAATACGCTCCGAGACCCCACGCCTGGTGCTGCGTGACGCTGTCGCCGACCTTGTAGCTGGCCCAACCGAGCGTGTCGCCGTTCATCCACGCCGCCTGGTTCGGCGGGTCGTAGGCCAGCTCGCTCTGGTAGAACACGGTGCGACCGCGCTCACCGTTCCAGACCGTGTTGTGCTGCTGGAAGTGCTCGACGAACAGACCGTACGCGGTCACGTCGTCACCGTTCACCACCAGTCCACGATCGGCAGTGTTGACGTCCCAGCCGATCCCTTCGCCGTGGTCACCGCGCCACGACCAGATGTGATCGATGAGCGTGTCATCGCTGTTGACCACCAGAGCGTCATCCACCTTGCCGGCGACCGCACCTCCGACGCGGAGGAACACGTCGTGCAGCGAGATCGGGTTGTCGGCGTGATCGGCCGACGATCCGGCTGCGCCGACCTCGAGCAGCACCGGCGCGTGCGTCGTGCCCGCGTCGAACAGCACGCCGGCGAGCTTCACGCCGTCGACGTCGGCCACCTTCATCGCGGCCACCCCGCCGTCATTGACGATCGTGGCGTAGCCGAGTCCGAGCACGACGGTGTCGGCACGGTCCACCTCGATCGACTCATCGACGTGATAGACGCCCGGAGTGAGCAGCAGGTTGAGTCCCTGATCCAGCGCCGCGTTGATGCGGTCTGCCGAATCGCCCGGCTGGGCGACATAGAACTCGTCCAGCGGCACCGAGGTACCCGGTGTCTGGCCGCCCTCCCACGTCGTGCCGCGTGCGTCAGTGGCGAGATCAGGAACGAAGACGGCGAAGTCGTCGCCGGCCCAGTACAGGTACGGCTTCTCGCGCACGAGCGGGCTCGTGTCGAGAACCGTGTGCGATGGGTTCGGGAAGCTCGGCGGCGGGGATCCCTCGACACCCGAGAACACCATGTTCCACACCGACCCCTCCCACGATCCGAACGAGGAGTCGCGGCTCAGCCACTGCTGCTGGGAGTAGGAGCGCACCGCGCCGTCGACCTTCGAGTCGGCGATGAAACCACCGCTGGACCAGCCGTAGCTCGACGGAGCAAGCGAGAGGTCGCCCTTCACATGCACGCGTCGCATAGGAGCGGCTTGCGAAACGGCCCAGCGGGCCTCGCCGGTGTGCGGCACGATAGAGAGGTTCTCCACGGAGCGCCAGAAGTTCTGCGTCGCGTTGCCGCCGAACCACTGCGCGTCGACCCAGACGCCGCCGTTGATGGTGACGTCGTCGGGGTGCTGGCCGGCACCGCTGATGGATGTGTTGAATCCGATGTTCGCGTGCACGTCGTAGCTGCCTGGCTTGAACAGGAATTGCGTCCGCGCCGGACCGAACTGCTCTTTCTCCTGAGCGGTGAAGACCCGGTCGAGATCCTGCTGGATCTCAGAATCGGGCGTCGTGTCCTCGTAGACATGCACGTTCGGACCCAGGTCACCGCCGCCCTCGATCGGGCCGGTCGGGTCGGTCGGGTCGGTCGGGTCGACAGGGCCGCCGTCGCCGCCCAGCAGAACGCCCATCTCCCAGATCGAGTAGCCGTAACCGGTGCCCCGATCCACGCCCGTCATACGCACGTAGCGTGCCGAGCCCGCAGCATCCACGCTGTCATCGCCGCCGTCGCCGTCGCTCACGGTCGCCGCCGTGCGCCACGACGTGCCGTTGTCCGAGAACTCGATGAGGTAGTCCGACCCGAAGGCGGCTTCCCACGCGATGTCGACGGCGCAGATGTCGACGACCGCACCCAGATCGAGCTGGAGCCACTGGTCGTCGGTCGGCTCGGACGCCCATCGCGTTCCAGCCTGTCCGTCTACCGCCGCAGCCGCCGCGAACGGGCCTTCGGCCGACGACGCGGTTGCGGTGACCCCTGTCGCCAGAGTGTCGCAGTCGCCGGTCGGGTCGGTCGGATCGGTCGGTCCGGAGCCCCCACCTGCGACGCCGAACACCTGCGCCTCCCACAGTGAGTAGCCGTAGCCTGTTCCGCGCTTGGTGAACTCCACCCTGACATAACGCCCGACCCCGTCGAGAGGGACGACCTGCAAGCCACCGGCACCGCCGGTCACCGCGCCGACAGGGCTCCAGCTCGATCCGTCAGCGGAGGCCAGGACGGTGAAGTCACGGCCGTACGCTGCCTCCCAGCGCAGCTCGAGTCGATCGAGATCGGCCGAAGCGCCCAGGTCGACCTGCAGCCACTGCGCATCGCTGAACTCGCTCGACCAGCGGGTGTCGAGGTTGCCGTCCACCGCGCGGGTGGCCGCGTAGTCGCCCTGCACGGAGGATGAGGTGACCGCCTTATTCTGCGACAAAAGCGTGGATTCTGCGGCGTTGGCGGCGGTCATCCCTGTGGAGGCGAGGGCCGCGGCCATCAGTGCGGCGACGCCCACCGCCAAACCGCGCCGACGTGGGTGTGTTGTTCTCATCATTTCTCTGGTCCTCTTCATCGGGGTCACGGATTGGCAATCAGGTTGTAGTTCTCATCGAGCACGGCACCGCGGTGCGGCTTGTACTGGTCGTACCCCCGGGGGTTGCACTGCAGCCCCCCGTTGATGCACTGCGTCACAAGCCGATCGAGCACCTCGGGCTCCCAGGCGTTGAAGAAGTCGTAGTGCCACGACTGGTCCGAGCCGCTGGCGAGGCGCACGTCGCTCATGTCGCCACTCACGGGCCAAGAGATCTTGAACTCGATCATCGGCACGGCGACCGGGTTGCTCAGCGGGCATTGACCGTTGACGGGGTAGGCCATGTGCGAACCGTGGCCCATGTGCGCGGACGATTCAGGGGTGAGGTTCATGCCGTCCCAGCACGAGGGCGACTGATAGCGGATGTTCAGATCGCTACCCGGAGCGCAGTACTCGGGGATCGACCAGCTCTTGGAGATCTCGCCGCATTCCCAGCCCTCGACAGCGCCGGGAGCGGTGCGGAACGAATCGGGGGTCGCCATCATGTCACCCGCGACGAAGCGCAGCCCCTGGGGGAACGGCACCACCTTGCGGTAGTCAGTGATTCCCGACTTGTAGTAGATGGTCATCGGTATGTCGCTCGTGATCGGGGTGTCGCCTTTCATGAGCGCCGGGAACCAGTACGAGGACTTGTCCTGGGGAACGGTGCAGGTCGTCGCGGGGTTCGCCAGCAGCGACTCCGTGGTGGTGTTCGCATCGGTCGAGCGGTTGCCTACGAAGTTGTGCAGGTGGGATGCGCCCGGGCGGCCCGGGTAGACGATCGGGTCATCGTTCTTGAGGTGCGAGAACGTGCAGTTCGCCTGGAACTCGTGGTGGGTCACCTCGTCGGTGAAGACGGGCGGGTCTTCGGGGGTGACGACCTCGCCTTCGCCGTAGACTTCGAACTCTTCGATCGAATAGCCGTAACCCGTTCCGCGCTCGGTGCCGAGAACCTGCACGTACTGGCCTGCGCCGGCGAAGTCGAAGGTCTGCGTACCTCCAGTGCCGTCGACCACTCTCGCGACGGTCGACCATGTGCTGGCGTCGTTTGATACCTGCACGGTGAAGTCTTCGCCGTAGGCGGCCTCCCAATCGATCACGACTCGGGAGAGCGGATGGCTCTCACCGAGGTCGACGCGAAGCCACTGCTGGTCGGTGGGCTCACTCGCCCATCGCGACGACCGGTTGCCATCGACGGCGAAGCGAGGTGCGAGGCCGCCGGATTCGGAACTGGATGCGGCGGTCAGCGCGTCCTTCGACAACAGCGTCGCTGGTGCCGCCGCGGCCGCCTGTGTGGCGACGAAGGCGGTGCAGACCAATCCGAGCGCGGCGAGACCCGACAGAGCTGCCATCGCAGCCCGGGGCCGACGCACACGCGACCTGGTCTGCGTGGGATCGGGGACATGGTTCATGATGCTCGCTTCCTGAAAAAAGTTCCCCCATGAGGAATCGCGCGGCCGGGCCGGTGGGGGAACCCGGCCCGGGCCGCGCATGTTCAGTTGGTGCGGTAGATCCCGACCTCGTACAGCGAGAAGCCCCAATCGGTGCCGCGCTCGGTGAGGTTCAGTCGAACGTAGCGGGCGGTTCCGGCCGCATCGAAGCTGTCGATGCCGCCGTTCTCGCCAGTCACCGTCTTGATGGTCGCCCAGGTCGCGCCGTCATTCGAGGTCTGAACCTCGTACGACTTCGCGAAGGCCGCCTCCCAGACGAGCTGGAACTTGTCGAACGACGTCGGCTGCCCGAGGTCGACCGTGATCGAGCCTGTGTTTCCCCACTCGCTCGACCAGCGGGTCGCGTTGTCGCCGTCGAAGGCCCGGGCGGGAGTGTAGTTGTCGCCCCACGTCTGGAAGCTCGAGGCCTCAGCCGACTTGCCGACGGCGACGTTGGTGCCGTTTACCGCGGGAGGAACGACCCGGAACGATCGCGTCTCCACGCCCACGTTGCCCTTGCCGTCCTCTACGAAGACATACGCCTTCCAGACGCCCAGCTTCTGCGGCGCCACCACGGTGATGTCGTTCCCGCTGCGCTGGTGCTCCACGTACTCGACCCCACCCGCTCCGTCGATGTACTTCGAGTTGAAGAACGTGACGTATTTCAACGGGTCGCCGTCGGGGTCGCTCACCGCGAGCTGGAAGGTGAACGGCTCGCCGGCAACGATCGAGGTCGACCCCGGGATGTTCATCGAGGAGATGCGCGGCGAGCTGTTGGCATCCTGCGCCGAGCCGTTCCATATGTCAGCGACCGCGTAGTAGCTGGGTCGCTTGTTGTCGCCGGGGTTCACGTTGAACCACACGCCGCCGAAGTCGCCCTCGAGCCCGTAGTGGAAGAACGTCGCACCGAGCCCGACACCCTCGTGGCCGATGATGCAGCGCCAGGAATCGACCAGTGCCTCGGCCTTCTCCACATCGGTGGGCTCGTTGGGCACGCCGTTGATGTCGTCGGGCACTTCCCACTCACCGGCTGCGCCACCCTCGGTGACGATGTACGGCCAGTCGTAGTCGCCGTCTTCCCATGTCTGCTCGATGTTGCAGACGTCGCCGTAGGAGTTCACGGCGAGAAGGTCGAGCGCCGGCGTGTTCGCCTTGTAGTACGGCCACGAGCCAGTCCAGGCGTCGGTCGACGTCACAGGGTGGTTGGGGTCGATGGCCTTGATGGCCACGGCCACCTCGTTGATGTAGGCGGCGTACGCGTTGCGCTCAGCTTCGAGGACGTCTCCGGAGAAGCAGTTCTGCAGACCCAGCAGCGACTCGTTGCCGACGCTCCACATCAGGGTCGCCGGGTGGCTCTTGTAGGTCTCCACCCAGTTCAGGATGTCGGCCTTCTGCTCCGCCTTGTACTTTTCATCGGTCGTGTAGTTGATGCATCCGCCCGAGCCCGGACCGCCGCCGGGCGCCAGCCAGAAGCCGTTGATAACCCTCACGCCGTGGCGCGCCGCGGAATCCAGGAGAGTCTTCGTGTCGGCACCGGTGCCCCAGGTGCGGGTTGTGTTAGCGCCTGTGGCTACCAGGCCAGGCATATAGGTGTCGGCTTCAGCGATGGGAGGGCCCCAGGTGAAGCCCTTCACTGTGAACGGTTTGCCATCCACGGAAAGGTCCCACGCCCCGTTGCCGCCGGTCACTTCAACCACGCTGGCCGATGTGAAGGGCCCCGGCTGGTTCGGGTGTCCGGGGTCTACGTCACCGGGTTCGGGCTCCGGATCAGGATTGCCGACTCCGCCGGTCTCACCGAACACCTGGAACTCCCACAGGGAGTAGCCGTAACCGCTCGAACGCGTCGTGCCCGTCAACCGTACGAATCGCCCTTCGCCCTCCACTGACAGCGACTCGACGCCGCCCGGGCCGGCGGTGCTGGTGTGAATCGTCTTCCAGCCGGACGTTCCTGTGTCGGAGACTTCAATCGTGTACGCGGTTGCGTGCGCGCTCTCCCATGTCAGGTCGACACGCTCGATGGAAGACAGCTCGCCGAGGTCGACCATGATCCATTGGGGGTCAGCCCACGAGCTTGCCCAGCGAGTACCTGGATCGCCGTCGAACGCGGCGGAAGCGGGCGTGTAATCGGCATTCTCGACGGAGGAGGCCGTGGCGACCTTGCCTTGGGACAAGTTCGTCGCTGCGGCCTGCGCGGCGCCGGGGACGAGCAGGCTCGAACCAACCAACGCGGCGCCCAGGGCGAGCGCGAGCATATATCTCTTATTAAGTCGGGGTCTTAGGGCGGTAAAAGTCACAGTTGCAATCTCCAGTGGTTGTGCCGACGAGGTCGGCTGAGCGTCTCTTCGTTGAGCCATCCCACGCAGTTCTGGATCGTGGGATAGCGCTCTCAGTGATTCGAGTAGTTTTGCGGAGTCTTCGCAGGTCTGTCAATAGATATCGCCTATCCCGAACCACGTTTTCGCGAGCCTGTAAGGGATCAACGGCCAAAATCTGGGAACCGTTCCTGATTGTTGATCATCAGGGGTAGCTATTTCGGAAAGCGCTATCGGCGAGCAGTGATATATGCTCGACAAATGGAGATCACCGGAGAGGGCAGAACCCCGACTCTTGATGACGTCGCTCGAGTGGCCGGTGTATCGCGGGCCACTGCGTCTCGAGCAATCCGGGGCACTCGGGGCGTGGCGCCACGACTCCAGGCGATTGTGAGCAGCGCAGTAGCCGAGACGGGATACGTTCCCAACCGTGCGGCGCGATCTCTCGTTACCGGGCGCACCGGCACTGTCGTGATCGCTGTCTCAGGTACGGATGCGAAACCCGACACCAAGACGGGTGAGGGCGACCTGCTCGGCGACCCCTTCTTCGGTCGTTTGGTAGGCGGCATTGCTCGCACTCTGGGAACCCTCGACACGCATCCCGTTCTGCTTCTCATCGAATCTGATGCCGACCGCGCGAATGTTCTCGGGATGGTTCGAAACGGGGTGGCTGACGGTGCTCTGCTCGTCTCGACTCGTGCTCACGATCCACTCCCCCGCTCTTTCGCCGATGCGGGCCTGGCAGTGGTGAATTTTGCGCGCCCGCCCGACGATGTCGGCCTCAGCTACGTTGATGTCTCCAATTACGACGGTGGCCGACTCGCTGCCGAACATTTGACGGGCCGGTCAGCCCGCCGCATCGCCTTCATATCGGGTCCACCGGATGTTCAGAGCGCTCAAGATCGTGCACGTGGTTTCCGAGACTCGTTGGCACGAAGCGGTCAAGGCTTTCCTCCGACCGCGACAGGCAATTTCACTCTCGAGAGCGGCGAGCGTGCCATGACGGACCTCTTGAAGGCTGATAACGGCATCGACGCGGTCTTCGCCGCGAATGACCTCATGGCGTTGGGCGCGATTCATGCGCTTCACGCCGCCGGCAGGCGTGTACCCGACGACGTTGCCGTCATTGGTTTCGATGATTCCGTGATCGCGATGATGATGCGTCCCGCCCTCACCACCGTGCGTCAGCCGCTCGAGGACATGTCCGCGCACATGGCGCGCATGATTGTGCAGCGCGTGCGCGAACCGTCCACGCGACCCTCATCTGTCATCTTCGATCCTGTCCTTGTCGTCCGGGGGACCGCGTGATGTTTCTCAGCTCGTCGCGACCGAGACGTTTTCAGCGCGGGGTGCGCGAAAGCGCAGCGTCACCAGTTCGAACGGCCGCAACTCCAGCTCGACCGTACGCTGCGACGACGCGCGAATGGCCGTGCCGGGCGCCGTACGCTCGAGCAGGTCGGTCGACGAGACGTCGAGCCAGTCGATCGATGTCGTCAGCTCGGCCGTGGACCGATCGCCGTGCGCTTCGTAGAGTCGCACGACCAGGTCGCCGCTGCCGTCCTCAGCGAGCTTGACCGCCTCGACGACGATCGATGGATCGGACACCGACACCAGCGGGGCCACCGGCGTGCCGACGAGGGGCCGCGGGGGCAGGCTCTGCCGATAGCCGTCTTCGATAGCCTCGGGGATGCCCCCGGGGCGCAGGCTCACGGTGAATTCGTGCCGCCCCTGGTCGGCGTGCGGATCGGGGTAGTGCGGGGCCCGCAGTAGGGAGAGCCGCGCCATGGCCATGGGCCGGCCCGACGGCGCGGTCAGCGTGCGGATGTCGTGCCCGTAGACAACGTCGTTGGCGATAGCCACGCCCCACGAAGGCTCGCCCACCTGGATCCAGCGATGCGCGACCGTCTCGAACCGCGCCGCGTCCCACGACGTGTTGCGGTGGATCGGCCGGTACAGGTGGCCGAATTGAATCTCCGATGCGGCCCGGTCGGCCCGCACGTCGAGGGGGAAAGCGAGCTTCAGCAGCTTCTGCGATTCGTGCCAGTCGATGTCGAACGAGAGGTCGATGCGGCCGTCGACGAGTCGGATGCGCAGGTCGATCGACGAGGCGCCGAATTCATGGCGAATGGCGACCGCGTCGCCGTCGAGCGACACCGAGACCGGGTCGAGCAGCTCGCGCCCCGACCGCTGGTCCTCCTCGTTGATGTCCCAGGCGTCCCACTCACGCGGGGTGTCGCGCAGCAACTGCAGCACGCCTCCCGCCAAGGAATCGGGCAGAACCTCACGTGCCGCCACGAGGTCGCGCACGCCGATGAGCGCGCCGCGGAAGTCGACGACGACCCGCAGCCGCGCATCCTCGAGAACGAAACCATGGGCATCCGATGTCGGGATGGCCGGGGTCGCCGTGGACACGGGCCCGATGCCCATGCCCGCCACACCGAGCTGCGCGAGGGGGCCTGCATTCGCGGCCAGCGATTCGTCGCCGTCGCCCGCGAGGGCCGTCAGCGATGCGTCGATGACGGCATTGAGAACCGTAGCGACCCGCGCGTACGCGGCCTCGGCGTCTTGGTGCACCCAGGCGATCGACGAGCCCGGCAGGATGTCGTGGAACTGCTGCAGCAGAACGGTGCGCCAGGCATCCTTCAGCTCGGCCACCGGATACGGCGCGCCGCAGAGGATCGCGGCCGTGGTCGCCCACAGTTCGGCTTGGCGCAGCAGGGCTTCGCTGTGGCGGTTGCCGCGCTTGGTCTTGGCTTGCGAGATGAGGGTGCCGCGGTGCAGTTCGAGGTACATCTCCCCGACCCACACGGGCGGTTCGATGAGCTCGGCAGACGCCTTCTCGAAAAAGGTGTGCGGGTCTGTGAGGGTGACTCGAGGTGAGCCGTCGAGGTCGCGCTTGCGGGCGGCCTGCGCCAGCATCTCGCGGGTGGGCCCGCCTCCGCCGTCGCCCCAGCCGAAGAGGCCGAGCACCTCGCGCGCCTTGCCCTTCTCGCTGAACGTGCGCTCTGTGCGCGCCAGGTCGGGTGCGCCGAGGTCGGAGTTGTAGGTCTCGGCGGGCGGAAAGTGCGTGAACACCCGTGACCCGTCGATGCCCTCCCACTCGAAGCTCGAGTAGGGCATCGTGTTGGTCTCGTTCCACGACGGCTTCTGGGTCAGAAGGTAGCGCGCCCCGGCCGCGCGTGCGATCTGCGGCAGCGCGGCCGTATAGCCGAATGAGTCGGGAAGCCAGACCTCGTCGGTCTCGATGCCGAACTCCTCGCTGAAGAACAGCTTGCCGAAGACGAACTGGCGCACCAGCGCCTCGCCGCCGGGCATGTTGGTGTCGGACTCGACCCACATGCCGCCGACAGGCCGGATGCGCCCGGCCGCGACCGCGGCGCGCACCCGTTCGAAGAGCTCGGGCTGGCTCTGCTTCACCCACGCGTACTGCTGCGCGCTCGACGCGGCGAAGATGAACCCGGGGTCGCGGTCGATCAGGTCGAGCACGTTGGAGAACGTGCGCGCGACCTTGCGCACGGTCTCGCGGGCGGGCCAGAGCCAGGCGCAGTCGATGTGGGCATGGCCGACGGCCGAGACGCGGATGG
>NZ_CAXVWM010000034.1:0-6661 GCF_964263775.1 Agreia sp.
CACGCGCGCTCCGATTACCCGCAGACCGATGCCTCCGCCACGCGCGAGACCGGTCGAACCCTGCGGCCATGGCACCCGCCGCAGCCCCTCGAGACGCTCCAGCCCCTCCAGATGCAAGGACTCTGACCCATGCTGCTCACCACCCAGGCCATCGATCGCGTCGTCACCGCCGCCCTTGCCGAAGACGCCCCGTGGGGCGACGTGACGTCGGATGCGTTCATTCCCGATGGTGCGACGGCCGCCGCCGAGCTGGTGGCGCGGGAGGGGGGGATCCTCTCGGGCGGCGACGTCTTCACCCGCGCGATGCTCGCGGCCGACCCGACGACCGTGACGACCCTGCTGCTGGCCGATGGCGCCCGCTTCGAGCCCGGCGACGTGCTGGCCACGGTGGCGGGCAGCGCCCGCGGCGTGCTTCTCGGCGAGCGGGTCGCGCTCAACCTCGTGCAGCGCATGAGCGGCATCGCCACCCTCACCGCGCGCTATGTCGACGCCGTCGCCGGCACCCGGGCGCGCATCGTCGACACCCGCAAGACCACCCCGGGCCTCCGCGCCCTCGAGCGGCACGCGGTGCGCTGCGGCGGAGGCGGCAACCACCGCTTCTCGCTGAGCGACGCCGTGCTCGCGAAAGACAACCACCTCGCCGTGCTGACGGCATCCGGAATCTCGCTCACCGACGCCATCGTGCGCGCCCGTTCGCGCATCTCGCACACGACCCACCTCGAGGTCGAGGTCGACCGCATCGACCAGATCGAGCCCGTGCTCGCCGGCGGCGTCGACACGATCATGCTCGACAACTTCTCGCTCGACGAGCTGCTCGAGGGCGTGGCCCTCGTCGCCGGCCGGGCGCTGGTCGAGGCCAGCGGAGGAGTGAACCTCGACTCGGTGCGCGCCATCGCCGAGACGGGCGTCGACATCATCTCGGTCGGCGCGCTCACCCACAGCGTGCGCGCCCTCGACCTGGGGCTCGACCTGAGCGTCGAGGCGTGAGACGCGCCCCGTGATCTACCTCGACAATGCGGCGACCACCCCCGTTCGTCGCGAGGTGCTCGAGGCCATGTGGCCGCTTCTCACCGGCGACTTCGGCAACCCGTCGAGCCACCACGCCCTGGGCGACTCGGCCGGGCGCGCCCTCGGTTCGGCCCGCCGCGACCTCGGCGACTGGTTCGGCGCTCGCCCCAGCGAGATCACGTTCACCTCGGGAGGCACCGAGGCCATCAACCTCGCCATCAAGGGAATCGCGCTCGGCCGGCCCCGCGGCCGGCACATCGTGACCACCCCGATCGAGCACGAGGCCACTCTCGAGTCGGTCGAGTTTCTGCGTCGGGTGCACGGCTTCGATGTGTCATTCGCGCCGGTGGATGCCGTGGGCCGCGTCGACCTCAACGCCCTCGCCGGGCTGCTGCGCGACGACACCACGCTCGTCAGCGTGCTGGCCGCGCACAACGAGATCGGCACGGTTCAGGACACCGCCGCGATCGGCGCGATCGCGCGCGCCGCCGGAGCCGTGCTGCACGTCGACGCCGTGCAGGCCGCTGGCTGGCTCGACGTGAGCCTGGATGCGCTCGGTGCCGACGCCGTATCGATCTCGGGCCACAAACTGGGCGCGCCGAAGGGCGTCGGCGCGCTGGCCGCACGCTCCCGGCTGGTGATCGAGCCGCTGCTGCACGGCGGCGGGCAGGAGCGCGGGCGGCGCTCCGGCACCGAGAACGTGGCCGCCGCCGTCGGGCTGGCCCTCGCGGCGCGACTGTCGTCGACGGGCCGGGCCGAGGCATCCGGTCGGGTCGCCGAACTGCGCGACGAGCTGATCAGGCGCATCGAGGCGGCCGTTCCCGCTGCCCGACTGACCGGATCGCGCGAGCACCGGCTGCCGTCGATCGCGTCGTTTCTGTTCGCGGGCACGAGCGGCGAGGCGGTGCTGCTGGGGCTCGAGGAGCGCGGCGTCGTGTCGTCGAGCGGGTCGGCGTGCGCGGCGGGCAGCGACGAGCCGTCGCCCGTGCTGCTCGCGCTCGGCATCGATCCAATGGATGCGCAGACCGCCGTGCGCTTCAGCCTGTCGACGGCGACGACCGCCGCCGACGTGGAGGCCGCGGCTGCCGCGACCGGTGAGGCCGTGCGCACGCTGACGCAGCTGCGCTGACTAAGCTGCGCTGACAATATCGACGAGTCTCGATGCGGCCGCGCCTTTTCTGAAATTGTCGAAGTCCGATCCTCGACCCGCGCGGAAGCGACGACGTATCGTGGGGTCATGCACATCGTTCTCGTTCCCGGATTCTGGCTCGGCGCGTGGTCGTGGGCGCCCGTCACAGCGGCGGTCGAGGCCGCCGGCCACACGCCGCACCCGCTCAGCCTGCCTGGCATGGGGTCCATCGATGAAGGTCGCCGGGGCATCACCCTCGACGACCACATCCGCTTCGTCGAGAAGTACGTCGTCGGCCTCGACGGAGACGTCGTGCTGGTGGGGCACAGCGGCGCCGGCTCGGTCATCCACGCCGTGATCGATCGCAATCCCGGCCGCATCCGGCACGCCGTCTACGTCGACAGTGGCCCGACCCCCGCCGGCCAGGAGATCAACGTTAACATCCCCGAGGTGAACGGTGAGCTGCCGCTGCCCGACTGGGACTTCTTCGACGATCTCGAGTTGAGCGGGCTCGACGAGGCCGACCTCGAGAACTTCCGGGCTCGCGCGGTACCGACGCCCACCCGCGTGGCCCGCGACCCGCAGGTGCTCATCGACGAGCGGCGCTATGAGGTGCCCGTCACCATGATCACCTGCACGTACAGTGCCGAGGAGATGCGGCGGGGCATGGGTGCCGGAGTGCCCTACTTCGCCGAACTGCCGCGTATCCACGAGGTGGGAATCGTCGAGCTGCCCACCGGTCACTGGCCGCAGTTCTCGCGTCCGCGCGACCTCGCGAACGCGATCGTGGCCGCCATCCGCTAGCGCGGAGGCCCGCGCGGGCGCGAAAGGGCTACTGGCCGCGCGACATGAAGCGGCGCACTGCCGGGTCGACAGAGATGTCGGCGGGGCGCAGCGGACGCGTCAGGTACAGACCGTCGAGGCTCGTGAGCCGAGACAGAGCCACGTAGGTCTGGCCCGCGCTGAACACCCGCTGGCCGAGGTCGACCACGGCCTGGTCGTAGGTCTTTCCCTGGCTCTTGTGAATCGTGACGGCCCACGCGAGCCGCAGGGGAAACTGTGTGAACTCGCCGATCACGTTCTTGGTGAGCTTCTTATCGTCGGCCGAGTACGAGTAGCGGTGCTTCTCCCAGCTCACCGGGTCGACCTCGTGCACCTCGCCGTCGATCTCTACCCAGATGGAGCCCGCCTTGCTGATCTTCGAGACCACGCCGACCGATCCGTTGACCCAGCGCTGCTCGGAGTCGTTGCGCAAAAACATGACCTGCGCCCCGACCTTGAGCTCGAGCGCCTCCTCTGCCGGGTAATTGCGCCCGCCGAAGTCACCCGAGACCTCGGCATTCGCCGTGCGCACCGTTCCCGGCAGCCGCTTGAGCGCCTCGGCGTTGATGCGGTTGACCGCGTCGTTGCGCGTGGCCAGGGTTATCGTGCCGTCGCTCGGAGGAGTTCGGGCACCCGCGCCGTTCAGCGCATCCGCTATTTCGCGGGTGACCTGCCCGTGACGCACGGCGTTCAGCATGAACTTGAAGTCGTCGTCGTGCTGCCGGTGGATCTCGGTGAGCTCGACGACCGTGAGCGACACCTCGCTCCACACCTTCGCGTCGAAGAACCACATCGACTTGTAGTGGTCGGTGAAGTAGGCGCGTTCATCGGCGTCGCCCGGCACCGGGGCAAGCTGATACGGGTCTCCGAACAGCACGACCTGCACCCCGCCGAAGGCCACCGTCGGCTTGTGCCGGGCCTTGCGCAGGGAGCGGTCGATCGCATCCATGAGGTCGGCGTTCACCATCGACACCTCGTCGATGACCAGCGTGTCGATGGTGTTGAGCATCTTGCGCACATCGCCGTTCTGGTCGATGTCGCTGTCGGCGATGACCCCGATCGGCAGCCGGAACAGCGAGTGGATGGTCTGCCCGCCCACGTTCAGCGCCGCGACCCCCGTGGGCGCCGAGATCACGAGCTGCTTCTCGGTGTTCCAGCTGAGGTGGTTCAGCAGTGTCGACTTTCCGGTTCCCGCTCGTCCGGTCACGAACACGTGGCTCCTGGTCGACTCGATCAGGTCGAAGACGCGCTTCTGCTCGGCTGACAGATCGGGAAGGGACACGCGACAGGAGCTTTCTGTGCAGAACGACGAGGGGACCGCATCCAATCTACCGGGCGTGTCGCCCGCCCCGGCCGGCGCGCGACGGCATTGCCTAGACTGAGCGAATGGATGTGCGTGTGCAGAAGAGGCGCGCGTCTCTGTCGCAGGTCGCGTTGGCCTGGTGCGGCGCGCTGCTGCTGCTCGTGGGAGTCTTCGCAGCCGGTGTGCTGGCGCTCAACCTCACGGTGTTCGGCTCGAGCGGATTCGTCACCACCTATCTGCAGACCCTTGGAGCCCGCGACGTCGACGGCGCCCTGGCCATGCCCGGAGTCGAGCTTCCCGACGACCTCACGCCCGCTTCCGCCGGCGCCGCCCTGCTGAAGCGCAACACCCTCGCGACTCTCGGCGAGATCCGCATCACAGACGACACCGACCTCGGCGCCGGAGTGCATCGCGTGACCGTGAGCTACACGCTCGAGGGCGCCGACCGGCAGTCGGCACGAACCCAGAGCGAGTTCGTCGTCGAACGCGGAGGAACGAACTTCGGCATCTTCAGCCAGTGGAGATTCAAGGAGTCCCCCGTGGCGACGCTCTCGCTGGCGGTGACCAACACGACCAGCGTCACCGTCGGAACGGGCGAACTCGACGCATCCGATCTCGGCGCCGGCGACGGGGCCTTCGGAGCCGGGGCCCGCTACACCGTGCTGGTGCCCTCGCTCGTGGTGCTCTCGCACGAATCGCATTACCTGACGAGCGACACCGTCGCGGTGACCCTGGCGTCGCCCGGCGCGACCGAGAGCGGAATCGTCACGGCGGTACCCAACGACCTCTTCTCGCAGGCCGTCGCAGGCAGCCTCAGCGCATTCCTCGACGATTGCGCCGCGCAGAAGGTGCTCTATCCCGTGGGCTGCCCGTTCTCGAAGGGCATCACCGACCGCATCGACGGCGATCCGAGCTGGTCGATCGTGCACTATCCGCAGGTGTCGGTCGTGGCCGGTGGGTCGTCGTGGCTGCTGGCAGAGAACGCCGGGGCCGCACACATCGACGTGCAGGTCAAGTCGCTGTTCGACGGAACGGTGTCGGCGCTGAGCGAAGACGTGCCGTTCTCGCTCGACTACGCGATCTTGCTCGACGACGCCGGCGAGATCACCTTCGCACCGCGCACGTAGTAGGACGCGTCAGCGGCGGGCGTTCAGGCGCTCGAGCATCGCGTTGTACTCGCCGAGCTCGGCCTCGTTGGTGCGGTCGGCCGTGCGGTCTCGCCTCGTGGTCTCTTTCTTGTCTTGCTTGCTCCACTGGATGGCGACGGCGATCGCGAGGATCACCGTGGGAATCTCGCCCACGCTCCACGCGATTCCGCCTCCGGCCTGCTGGTCTTCGATGGCGCTGACGCCCCAGGGCCGACCCATCGCCCCGTACCAGTCGGCCAGCAGTAGGCCGTTTCCGGTCATCATCGCGAGCCCGAAGAACGCGTGGAACGCCATGACCGCGAGCAGCAACAGCAGCCGGAACGGGTACGGGAAGCGGTAGGGAACCGGGTCGACGCCGATGAGCGCCTGCACGAGCAGGTAGCCGGTGATGAGAAAGTGCGTCACCATCCACTCATGGCCGATGTGGTCGGTGGTCGCCCAGCGGAACAGCGGCGTGTAGTAGAACGCCCACAGACTTCCGGCGAACAGGATGGCCGCGACGAGGGGATTGGCGAGGAACGCCCCGATCTTCGAGTGCACCGCGAGCAGCACCCACTCCCGGCCGCCGCGCGTTCCGTCGTGCCGCTTGGCGACCGCACGCATGATGAGCGTCACCGGAGCGGCGGGAACCAGCAGCAGCGGAACCATCATGCTGAGGGTCATGTGCCCGAGCATGTGCACGCTGAACAGGTATTTCTCATAGACGTTCACGCCGCCACAGGTCACGTAGAACAGCAGCAGCATGCCCGCCACCCACAGCACGCTGCGGTGGATGGGCCACTTGTCGCCGCGCGTGCGCAGGCGCCGCACGCCCGCCAGGTAGAAGACGATGCCGAACCCGCAGAGCAGAATCCAGAGGATGTCGAAATTCCACTCGGTGAAGTAGCGCGAGAAGGTGAGCTCGGATGGCAGCTGCTCGCCGGTGAGGATCTGTGCGGGCGTCTGAACGGCCGGGATGGCGTCGTCGACCGGCGGGGCCGAGCGGCCGAGTGCGGCGGCGGCCC
The DNA here is from genome assembly GCF_964263775.1 of Agreia sp. Taxonomy (NCBI): domain Bacteria; kingdom Bacillati; phylum Actinomycetota; class Actinomycetes; order Micrococcales; family Microbacteriaceae; genus Agreia; species Agreia sp. The sequence continues at coordinate 6,415 of NZ_CAXVWM010000034.1, forward strand.
CCGAGGCGATGCCCATGAACGCCAGCTCGACGACGGCGATCTTCCAGAAGAAGTAGCGGCGGCCCGACTCGGCGAGGCGGCGGATCAGCGAGCGTCGATAGGCGGCGCCGAACATGCCGAGCGCGATCAGGGCCGCGACTTTGACCAGCACGAGCAGCCCATAGGGCGTGAGCAGTCGGTCGAGGCTGCCGATACGCAGTTCGGCGCTGACATAACCGGATGCCGCGACCACGATGAATGCGACGAG
>NZ_CAXVWM010000035.1:0-19590 GCF_964263775.1 Agreia sp.
GCGGGGGTCGGCCCGGGTGAAGCGATCGGCCGAGAGCAGCAGCAACTCGCGATCGGCCCTGTCGAGACCGGCGAGGATGCGCAGGGCTGCGAACTCGGATTGCCGCAGGGTGCGGGCGGATTGAGCGAGGAGACCCGCTACAGGAACGATGCCCAGGCTGAGGGCACGGAGGGTCGCGTCATGCCGGTAGCGGTCGGCGATGTCACGCGACGAGAGGAGCGAATCGATGCGGCCTGCGCCGATCTCGTCGGCACGCGACAGCACGGCCAGAGCGTTCACTGTTCCAGACGTGCCGCTCGTCGTGTCGCGGAACGACTCGAGAAACCGGATGTCGGCGGCGTGCATGTGCCGCATCAGGTAGATGATCGCATCCGCCTCGGAGGGTGAGCCCTCGGGCGTGAGAAACCGTGCTGTGCGCACGGAGACATCTGTCGAGAGCGACGCGATGCCGGGGGTGTCGATGAGCGTGATCGTGCGGAGGGCAGCCGATGGCCAGTGCACGACGAGGCGTTGCACGTCGTCGGCCAGCAGTCCTCCGAGGTCGAACACGAGGCGTCCGTGCAGGCGCACGATCGGAAGGATGCGCGGCTCGCCCACGACGGGATGGAGGGTGACGCGTGGGGAATGCCCGTACCGGTACCAGGTGACCACACGGGTGCATTCCCCGGTGTCGGTCGGCGCGATCTCCTCGCCGATGATCGCGTTCAGGAGCGTCGATTTGCCTGCCTTGACCATGCCGGCGACGGCGACGCGCAAGGGCTCGTCGAGTCGCGCGGCGTGCGCCAGGAGCACGCGGCGCGCCTCATCGTCGCCCTCGTACACGTGCAGCGCGTCGGACACGAGACGCGCGGCATCTGCGGCGACCGGGTGCATGCCCTGAGGGGAGCTGTCGACGAGCCTCACGGTCAGATCCGCACGGGTGCGAGGCGGGCGGCTGCGGCGACGGATGCGTCTTCTGTCGCCTGTGTTTTATGACGTGGCTCGAGCGCGCGCGCGTGCGCAGCCAGGTCTTCCACCTTCTTGAGCTCGATCCGAAGCTCTTTCGCGCGCTGCTCACGCTCGGCGGTGAAGGTGGTCGCCGCCTTTTGCGCAGCCAGCACGGAGTCGCTCAGCGACCTGAGGCTCTCGTCGGCGATCTCTGTGAAATGATCCCGCGTCGTTCGCTGAACCAGCCGCATCCGGTCTTTCAACTGTTTGCCGACTTGGAAGATCACGTCGTCCATCTGCCGCCGTACGAGGATCTTCGCCTCTGCCTGACGCCTCTTCAGCCGCGCGGACTTGTCGTCTTTGTAGGCCTTGCCGCCGATGAGCACGCCCGCGGCGATGGAGAACGGGTTGATCAGCGCCATGCCGACGATGCCGGTGAGAAGGCCGAACATGAGCACGCCTCCGTAGGAACCACGCATGCCGATCAGCACCTTCTGCACGACCCCGATGCGCCCGTCGTCGAGCATCGGCACGAGCTCGACCGACTCGAGCACGTCGTCGGTGTTGTCGACGTGCAGGGTGGGAAGGGGCACCTCGTCTCGCGAGAAATGCTCGGCCACGAGGCTCGCGAGCCACACCGAGCGTTCGTTCGTCCACACGAACGTGTCGGAGATGGCCGCGGCCACGCGTTGTTCGAGCCAGTCGATCATCTGCTCCCAGGTCGGTGCCGGGTCGCCCTCGTCGATGGATGCCTCGGCCTCGCGCTGGATGCTGCGCATCCGGTCGCGCAGGTCGTGCTCCATGTCGCTGATCAGGTCGGCCATGCCGTCGCTCAGGGTGATCTGCCAGCGAGACGTCTTGCGGCGCAGCTCTGTGGCATGATCTTTGGCCGCCTCGAGATCGGCCAACAGTTTCGGGGTTCCCTGCGGGTCGGTCAGCGCGCTCAACTCGGACTGCAGGGCGAGGCGCAGATGTTCTGTCGTCGAGAGCAGGTCCTGCGCCGTCGAGCGCTTCTGGATCTTCTCGGCCTGCCCGACGACCTGGTCGCGGAGGAAGGTTATCAGCGGAGGAAAACCCGACTCGACGTTCAGCTCTGCGTCGTTGAGTCGAGCCGCGTGCAGCCGCAGATCCGACGACAGAGAGAAGAGGGGGATGTCGTCGCGCACCCGGTCGAGGTGGCCTCGGTCGAGTTCGGCCACTCGGCGCCACTCGGGATAGAGATCGGTCTTGCTCAGCACGCACGCGACGTTCGGGGAGATTCGCATCGCCTGGCGCAGAAACTGCACCTCCGGTTCGGTGAGCTCCTGCGAGGCGTCCGACACCAGGAGCATGGCATCGGCGGTCGGCAGGGCCGTGAGCGTCGCCAGCGAGTGAGCGGAGTCGAGGCCGCCGACCCCGGGGGAGTCGATGACGATGAGGCCGCGCGACAGGATGGACCGGGGCAGGCAGACCTCGGCGCTCGTGAGTCGGCGGTTGTTGCCGGGATTGCCGCGCTCGGAAACGTAGGAGGCGAGGTCGTTGATGTCGACCTCGTGGCGCTCCGTGGCCACACCCTCCGGGCCGAACGAGGCCGACGAGGCCGAGCGTGCCCCGGGTGCGGTGACGATTGCTGCCGAAGCCTTCTCTCCATAGCGCACGACCGTCGGCACGGAGGTGGCGATGTCATCGTCGACGGGGCACACCGGCGCATTCACCAGCGCGTTCACGAACTGGCTCTTGCCCTGTTTGAACTCGCCCACGACGATCACGCGGATGTTCGGGTCGAGGAGGCGTTGCTCGGTGTGCTCGAGTCGTCGCACGAGGTCGGCACGACCTCCATTCGTGGCCAGGGCCATCCCCTGCTTCACAAGCGCGATCAACTCGACCATGGTGTCTCCTTCGACGGTGAACGCCACGAGCCCAGCAGGAGAACGAGTCTCCTGCTGGGCCGCTGTGGCGGGTGCTGCGTTTTCGGTTGTGAGTGCGCGAACTGCTTACAGCGGCAGCAGGTCGACGTCAGCGTCGACGGCCACGTCGACGTCGCCGTCAACCAGGTCGTTGTCGTTGAGCGTGTTGCCCGAGTCGTTGACCGAGTTGTCGCTGTTGTCGCTGTTGTCGGAGTTGTCCGACAGGTCGACATCGGCGTCGACGTCGATCGAGTTGTCGGTGTTGCCCGAGTCGTTGATCGAGTTGTCGCTGTTGTCCGACAGGTCGACGTCGGCGTCGACATTGAGCGAGTTGTCGCTGTTGTCCGAGTTGTCGCTGTTGTCCGAGTTGTCGGAGTTGTCGCTGTTGTCCGAGTTGTCCGAGTTGTCGGAGTTGTCCGAGTTGTCGGAGTTGTCCGAGTTGTCGGAGTTGTCCGACGAGTCGTTGCCCGAGTCGGAGATGTCGATCGTGGTGTCTGTGTTGCCCACGTCGTCGAGGTCGATGTCGGTGTTGAACGAGTCGTTGATCGAGTTGTCCTCGGAGTTGTCGACGTCGATATCGGTGTCGTTGTCGACATCGAAGTCGAGGTCGAAGTCGCCTTCACCATCGAACGAGATGGCCGTGTTGACCGAGCTGTCGGAGTTGACGGAGTGGTCGTCGACCGACGTGTAGGTGTAGCTGTTCGCGACGCTCAGCAGCTGCTGCACGGCGGCTGCGTGGTCGGCGGCCGGCGTCACAGCGGGGGTCATGGTGCCTGCCTTCACTGCGGCAGCTTTGGCCCAGGTGGCTGCTCCACCGGCTCCGGCCCATGCGCCGGCACCGGCTCCGCCGGCGACTGCGGTCACTCCGGCGTGGTCGAGTGCGACGGGGAGGACGGCGTCGACATCTTCGCCGCAGACTCCGCCGAGTCCGGCGAACGAGAGGGCGCCTTCCGGGTCGGCCGCGAAGTCGTCGGCGGCGTCCTGGTTCTGGAAGAGGTTGAGGAGGAAGTCGAGCAGGGTGGTGGTGATCGTGGGCATGAGATTTTCCTTCGTTGGATACGCATGGTGGATACGGATTGTGTGGTGCGTCTTCCTCTGTCGAGGTGATGGGGTACACGCTACGAGCGGAGGCCCCAGCGCCTCATCGGGCGAAGACCCCCTAGCCGAATCCCCCTCCATGAGGGATCGTCGGTGAACCCACTAGGGGGTCAGGGGTTTTCATCCGGGGGGATCATCGGTGTTGTCGCTGCCCAGGGCGATGCGGAGTTGAGCCAGGAGATCGGATCGGTTCGTGGCGCCCAGTTGGCGCCGGATCCTGGCGATGTGGTGCTCGGCAGTGCGGGCCGAGATGAAGATCGTTTCGCCGATCTCGCGGTAGGTCTTGCCCGCCAACACGAGCCGTGCAACCTCGCGCTCGCGGGCAGACAGGCCGGAATCGTCGCGGGCGGACTCGCCCCGCGGCTGCGCGATTCCTTGCGGTTGGCGAGGCCGCGCAGTCGCGGTGTCCGTCGCCGGGCTGGGAGCCGGTTCGCCGCCTCTCAGATCCCGAGCGCATGCCAGCAGTCGCGCCATGTCCCGTCGTTCTTCGACACGTACGGCTGCATGGCCCGCGAGACGTGCCCCGTCCCAGGGGAATCCGGCGGCCGCAAGGGCCCGAGCGGCATGTTCGATCGGAGCCGCTTGAACGTTCTGTGCAAGCACCTGCACCCACCCTTTCGTTCCGGAGGCGATGATCGACGCGAGACGGCTGGTCTGCGCGAACCGTGCAAGCGCAGCGCTGTGCACAGCGATGTCGGCCGGACGTTCGGCGAGGATGGCGGCCTGGATCGACGACCAGTGCAGGCAGATCGACCACAGGGGCGGATCGTCGACCTTCTTCAGCAGGATCCAGGCAGCGGCGACGTGCTCGGTGAGCCTGTGTGAGTCGGCCAATCGGGCGGCTGCGATCATCATCTCGCCAAGCGGCAGGAGGTTGAAGAGGTCGACCGTGACATGCATCAGCACGGCACGGGCCCGGCGCCAGGCGACCGACAGTTCGAAGTGATCATCCGATCGTCGGGCGATTCCGATCTCCAGTGCGCGCAGCACGAATTCGTCCCGCTGATTCAGGCGTTCGAGGCGTACGCGGCCGACGTACCCCCGCGCCTCCTCGAGCCGATCGGCCTGCATCGAAGCCCAGGCGCGCAGTAATACCAGGCGATTGAACAGCTGAGGCGGCGCCTGCTCGCCCGACAGGGCATCGTCGAGCACCGCAGTGGCGACCTCGAGGTCACCGAGGTGCAACGCCACGATCGCGGCCAGGGCGGCCGGCGAGTCAGGGAACGGCGTGGAGCAGTGCGCCGCCGCCATGGTGTCGGAGGCTCGGACGAGCGTCGAAAGAGCTCGCTCCGGTTCGGCTCCGACCGAGGCCCGGATTCCGTCGCCCATCAATCGAACCGTCACCCCCAGGGTGGTCGGCGAGGCGGGCGCGCGATGCGCCGCCATAGTGATAGCACCTGCCATGTCGCCGGAGGCGATCATGGCGACGTCGCCCAGTGGGGCCTGAGCTCCTGCCCGGTCGCTCCCCAACCAGCGGAAGATGTCGGCGCTGCGCTCCATCATGCCGCGCTCTGCCCAGACGGCTGCCGCCACCTGGGCTCCCCTCACGACGTCGGGCGGATCATCGAGGCCGAGGAGTTCGTCGAGGAGACGGCCGGCTTCGTCGAGATCGCCGACGGCCCACGCGGCCTGTGCGCGCCGGGCCACCGTTCGGCCGGAGGCGTCGTCGCCGGTCGCCGCCACGGCGTAGAGCTGGGCGGCCGCGTCGGGATTGCTGGAGAGAATGTGGTCTGCTGCGGACTCGAGTGCCGCCAGCAGACGAGGGTCGCGCACACCGTCGCTCACCAACTGATGGGCCACGTGTTCGAGTGACCTGCCAGACGAAATGAGTGAGTCGACCAGTTCGCGCCGCAACTCGTCGACGCGTCGACCGGGTGCGGTCCGCAGAATCGCCTGCTTCACCAGCGGAATCGGCGAGCCATTCGCCAGGAGGACCCCGCTGTAGGTCGCCTCGGCCACCAATCGCTGCACCTGCACCTCGTTCGCCCGGAGGACATCGGATAGTCGATCGGTAATTGTGAAACCGATGGCGAGGGCAAGCAGAAGATCGTGCAGGTCGTCGCCGACGCCTGCCAACTCGAGGGAGAGCTGGTCGACCACGGCGTCGGGCACAGAAGTCTGCTCGAAGACGCTGCGGCCGTCGTGACGGATGCCGTCGACGACTCGGTGCACGAGCCATGGCATGCCGCCCGTCACCTCGGTGATGGTCTTCGCGAACGCGGGCGAGACGGCGGCCCCCGCAGCCACGCGGAGCTGGTCGGACACCTCCCGGGTCGTCATCACGCCCAGCTGCGCGGTCGGCCGCTCTCGTTCCAGACTGCGGATGAGCCGCGCGAGCGCGTCGCTTCGTGGCCACATGCGAAAGCTGACGATGAGGCTCGCCTCGCCCCGGTCGAGTACCTCGTGCAGCTGCTGCACCTCGTCGTCGCTGAGGTCGTGGGCGTCGTCGACGAGCAGTGCGTCGGCGGTGAGAGCAGCACCTCGAAGCCCGTCGACCCCTCGGTGCACCGCGAGGCCGGCCGCCCGGTAGTTGCGTTCGATGTCGTCGAGGAGAGTCTTCTTGCCGACGCCGCCCATGCCGACGACACCGGCGACGATCCGGTCGGCCGGGCTCGCACGAACCTCTGCGAGGAGGTCGCTCGCGGAAGTCCGAGACGGGCCGGCAGGGGACAACTCAGTGCTCCGCAGCGAATACACCGGCTATACCGCCGAGCCCGTGAATTCCTCTGAAGGTGGTGTCGGCCCGGGCTCGGGAGCGAGAGTCGCAGTCGACAACGGCTCCTCGGAGGGCGGGGTCGCGGGCTCGGGGTCCGGTTGAGGTTCGGGGTCGGGCTGGGGTTCGGGGGTCGGGTCGGGTGTGGGAACGGGATCCGGCGCAGGTTCCGGGTCGGGCGTAGGCACCAGCGGAGTCGTCGGGACGACCGGCTGGGCGGGTGACGCGTCGGCAGGAATCGAGTTCGCTGCGGCCGGAGTCGTCGCCGCGCCGGGTGCCGCGCCTGGAGACGCGGGGTCCGACGGCGAAGACACGGGCGACTCTGTCTTCGATCCCGAGCCGCTCTTGTCTTTCGACGAGGTGCCCGGGCGAGGGAGCGCGAATGGATTCGAGGAGTTCGAGTCGCCGCCGCCGGTAGCCGATTCGTCGTCGGCCGTGGATTCGGCCGGAGCCTGCGCCTGGGGTGCCGCGAACATCGACATGGTCTCGTTTGCCGGGCCGCGCCAGCGCGTGTAGTCCGCCGCCGATGCGGCATCGGCGCCCAATGTCGTATTCGGCGAGATTCCGGATGCGGTTCCCGCGAGCACGAAGATCGTCGCGCCCGCGGCCGCCAGAGTGAGAATGCGAACACTCGTGCGGGACACGATCGAAACGGGCGCCGGCGTCACGGCGCGCGGCGGGGCGGGGTGCCTTCGCGCGGTGCTCGACGCCATCGCCGGTTCGGCCGCGCTCGAATCGACGTCGCTCTTCTCCCCGTGCACAGACGCGGACGAGTCGTCGACAGGGCTCACGACCGGCAGGAGTCGTACCCCGGCGACCAGGGCGGCCCCGAGCGAGATCGACGCTTTCGGATCCGCGTCGACCGCGAGTGGCCGACAGAATTCCTGGGAGAGCATCTCGGTGATGAGGGGAATCCGCGACGAGCCGCCGATCAGAACGATCGATGAGACGTCATCGGCCGAGAGTTTCGCGGTGTCGAGGGCGTGTCGCATCGCCGAGATGGTCTCCCGTACCTGGTCGGCGATGAGGTCCTCGAACTCGCCGCGCACGAGTCGGATGCGGGTGTGGAGGCCGGGTAGCTGAACGGCAACCGTCGCATCGCCGTCGTAAGACAAGGCTTCCTTCGCCTCGACGCATTCTCTGCGGAGGCGCGACAGGGCGACGAGCGCTGTGGAGTCGGTGAGGTCGAGTTGCGAAATCCGATCCCCGAGTCCTTCGGTGACATGCCGCAAGACGGCGTCGTAGAAGTCGACTCCGCCGAGTCGATCAAGGCCTTCGGGCTTGCCCAGCATCATGAAGGTGCCCGCGTCGAGTTTGCGCAGGATTGCGGTATCGAAGGTGCCGCCGCCCAGGTCGTACACGGCGATGACGCTGCCGTTGGGCACTCGTTCCTGCGAGGCGTAGTGCACCGCTGCGGCGTGAGGTTCGGTGACGAGCGAGACGTCGGCGAGACCGACTCCGGCCAGTGCATCACGCACGAGTGAGGTCTTGTAGGCTCCCCAGTTCGCGGGATGCGAGATGGTGATCGCATCGGGATGCGTTCCCTCTCGTTCCTCCGCACGGTCGACGACCCAGCGCACAACGGTGGCGTAGATGTCTTCAGCAGCAATTGCGAGATCACCGACGACTATGGGAACGGTGTCGCCGATGCGCCGCTTGAACTCGCGGATGACGCGATCCGGTGCGGCGGTGGCTCTTCGCTCGGCCGCTTCGCCCACGAAGACTCCGCCATCATCGCCGATAAAGACCACCGACGGAATCGTCGTCGAGTGTTCGCCCAGCGCCAGCAGTGTTGCGTCTGCGAGGCCCAAGTCGGTGCCGGTTCGCACCACGGCAGCCGCCGTGAAACTCGTTCCGACATCGATTCCCAATGCGTAAGACATCGTCTCCCCAAAAAGTGAGTTGTCATCATCGACCCCCGTCGGGACAAGTATTAGTCCCGATTTATTCAATTAGAAAGGGGTAGGAACCCTCATTTTCTTAGGGGTTTGCGCTGCAAACCCCTATTGAGGCTGTGTACCGCGCCTGCCACGGGGGCATGTGCAGGCGCGGCACATGATCGTTATCCGGAGTGCGTCGCTCGGCGGATTGGTCAGGGCCGAGAAAACTTTCACGAAGATGTGAATGTCCTGATAGCGTTCAGTCGTATCGATGGGGGCGTCGAATCCGGCCGTGAGTTTGGTTCACGTGACGCGTTCAGCGGCTCGAACCCACCAGAGCGCGATGACGCTCCAAACCACCAGGAGTTAGAAACAATGACGTCAATTCTCAAGCGCACTTTCGCGGTGCTGGGTGTCGCAGCCCTCACCGCAGCGGGTGTCGCATTCAGCGCGGCCCCGGCCCAGGCGCTTCCCGGTTCGGTCACCTTCGAAGACGGAAACTGCGGCATCGCATCTGGCGCGGACACCGTCGACGGCCTCGCGTTCACCGTGAGCAACGCGTCCACCACCGACGAGACGCTCACCTACGAGATCCGGGTCAACTTCGTCGTCACACAGAATCTCACGCTGGCACCGGGACAGAGTCAGCGCACCGTGCTCGAACTGCCCGAGGACGAGGACACCACTGTTCAGGTCGCGGGCAACGGCGGCCTCTTCGCCTATAAGCTCGCGTCGGTCGACTGCGTCGGCAACTACAGCCCCGACGTCACCGGCAGCATCCAGTCGTCGTGCCTGCTCGACACCGGCGGAGCCGAAGACATTCGTTATATCGCGGGCGTACTTCTGACGGCCGACAACTCCGAGGGCGACACTGTGACGGAGTACTACTTCACCGCCGGCGACGTGTCGCTCGAGGGCGGGCAGCTCGATCCTGAAGAGGTGCGCGTGCGCTCGACCTCACTCGAGGAGGACACCCCGACGCACGTCGAGGTCGGCTCCGTCGCTGAAGACGGAGCGTACCGTGTGCTGGCCGAACAGGACATCACGCTGAACTGCATTGCAGACACCCCGGTGATCACGTCTCCGACCGAGGGTCAGATTCTTCTCGGCTCGCCGTCGACCATCACCGGAACCGGTACCCCCGGCGACATCGTCGCCGTGGCGGTCGCTGAAGCACAGGTCTACGACGAACTCGCCGAAGACGCCGAAGACGCCGGCAGTGCTGCCCGTGCCGTTCCTGTGACGGAGCCGGTCGTCGACGCGGAAGGCGTTCTGATCTTCGAGGCGACGGTCGACGAGAACGGCGAGTTCGCCGTTCAGACCCCGCTTGCGATCGGCGAATACGTCACGTTCGCCATCGCTGCCCGGGAGGCGACCGAGGACTCCGAGGCATCGGTGTCCGCGCAGAGCAACATCGTGCGCTTCTCCGTAGCCGCTGCTCCGATCGTTCCGGTCAACCCGGCGGTTGCGGCCGGCGCCGCGGGTGGCAAGACCCTCGCCGCCACCGGGCTCGCACCGGTTCTGCCGATCTCCATCGCGGGCGGCCTGCTGCTCGCCGGAGCCGGAGCCTTCCTGCTGCGTCGTCGCACGGCTGAGTAGCTCTCCCCTGCAGTAGTCCCCGCTGCGGGCAGTAGGTGCCAGCACACCGGTATCTACAGTCCGCGGCGGGGACTTCTGCGTACTATCGGGCGCACAAGAGAGCGAGACAGAGAGAGGCCTTATGCGCCGCGTGACCTATTCGATGGGCGTCTCACTCGACGGCTACATCGAGGGGCCCGCCGGCGACTTCGACTGGCCAGGTTTTGACGATGAGGTGTTCGACATCACACTCGACGAGATTCGCGAGGTCGGAGTTCACCTGCTGGGCCGCAGACTCTACGAGGCGATGCTCTACTGGGAGACCGTGGACGGAGACGACGAATCGCTCACCGCGCCGCGCCGCGAGTGGGTGACGAGATGGAAGGCCCTGCCGAAGGTCGTGTTCTCGACCACCCTGTCCACAGTGCGGGGCAACGCCCGCCTCGCGTCGGGTTCTCTCGCCGACGAGATCGAGCGGCTTCGCGCAGATCCGGATGAGGGCGACATCGCGATCGGCGGCGCCACCCTGGCCGCCGAGGCTGCCGCGCCGGGCCTCATCGACGAGTACTACCTCAGGGTGTTTCCCGTGCTGGTCGGCGGCGGACTCCCGTTCTTTGCCCGCGGCGAGCAGCGCGTCGACCTCGAGCTGCTCGAGACCCGGGCCTTCGACTCGGGAGTCGCCTACCTGCGCTACCGCGCGCGCCGCTGACGCGCATCCGCGGTTCGCGATTTCGAGTGGCGCCATAGCGCCCATCCCGTGGCGGCGGATGGGCACAACAACGCCACTCATGGTTGCTCAAGGGGCTCCTCCGCTGCGGTAAGAACGGGGAGCGATGTATGGACAACTCAAGTACGGAAGGTATGTCTCGACCTCCGCTTGCAAGCCCGGCAAAGGGCACGTGCAATCATCGCGGAAATCTCGCACGACACGTGGAATCCGCGGCGGTGGCTCGCATTCTGGAGCGGGCTGAACAAGCGGTTTACCGGGAGGGTTTCACCACATCGGTCGAGAAATAAATGTGGCCAAACCAGGAACGCCTTGAGGTGCTGAAATCGAAGATCGCTGCACTCATGAACGCCTGCACTAGGGTCACGTCCCGCCGGGCGTGATCGTCACCGAGACGCGCTGCTCGATAGTCAGACTCTACTGCTTGACCTTCTTATGGAGACGGTAGGTGTTTACAGCCTGTCCCGTACCCAGCACGAAGAGCGCGACTCCCAAGACTCTGATGATGGAGTCAGAAGCAATGATCATCACCACAACGCCCAGAAGGACCAGTACGACTGCGGCCACAACACCTACACGAGCCATGGTTGCTGACATACGTCAACGGTACCGAGATTTGTCGCAGACGCTCCACAGTCGATTCACAGAAAATGTTCTCGGACGTGAGATTACGGGGATCCCGGGCTCAAAAGTGCGCCGTCCGTTGGCCCGGGATCTTGATATCCCCCATACGAGGCGCGTAGACCTGTGAAACAGGATTCATATGGATCCGTATCTGAGGGGGACAAAATGTTCCTGGCAAAGAAAACGTGGCTAGTGATCTCGACCGTGGCTGTCGCAGCCTCAGTATCACTAACGAGCACCGGAGCCAATGCCGCCACACCGGGTGATCAGCCGTTGGCCCCTGTAGGTCAAACAGCCACCGAGGCGTTGAACGCGCGCTCGTCCGCCATTCCGATACAACCACTCGCGGATCCCCAAACAGGCCAAGCCGATATGGCCTCCAGGGCCGCGGCTACGTCGGAGTACAGTCGCACCTGCGACCGCGGTTATGGCACCGAAGCGTGGAACGTCCAAGACGCGATTGATTGCGCGGGTACTGTGACCTATTACTACGCAGGTGAGAACCAAGGCTCGCTCAATATGGCTGCTTTCATTGCATCCCAGCCGCCTCGGACGACTCTTTCAGAGGCCTACGACGCGGCCCAGGCTTGGTGCTCGGACAACTCGTTGACCTGCACGGTTGGAGTCGCTTTCTTCGTCGCAGGAGTCCAGGTCCTCATGGGAGGCATTGCCTCCGCATAGTCGGATTCGGCTGGTCGGGTACGCGGAAACTTATCGAGTACCCGACTAGCTGTTAATCGGTGATGACGCGAAGGAGCCGCGCGTTGCCAGGAGACGCGCTTAGATCGCGTATCTCTTGACATCACACCAGTTTTCACTTCTAGCTGAGCGCGGGCGCTATGTGCTTCACGATCGTCTCGAGCAGGTGCGCGTTGTAGTCGACGCCCAACTGGTTGGGAATCGTGACGAGCACCGTGTCGGCATCGCGAACAGCCGCGTCTTCAAGCAGCTCCCGCACGATGGCATCCGGCTCGCCCACGTAGCTCTTGCCGAAGCGGGCGATTCCGTTGTCGAGGTAGCCCACCTGGTCGTCACGGTCGCGCGTCATGTCTCCGAAGTAGGCGCGGTCCTGGTCGCTCGTGATCGGCAGGATGCTGCGGCTCACCGACACCCGCGGCTCCCGCCCCCAGCCGGCCTCTTTCCAGGCGGCGCGATACAGGGCGATCTGCTCGGCCTGCAGATCACCGAACGGCACTCCGGTGTCTTCGGAGAGCAGCGTCGAGCTCATCAGGTTCATACCCTGCTCGGCTGTCCACACCGCGGTCTGCCGAGTGCCCGACCCCCACCAGATGCGGTCCGCCAGGCCCGGCGACTGGGGCAGGATGCCGAGGGGCCGGCTCACGCCTGTCATCTGCGGATTGCTCATGGCCACGCCGGCATCGGTGATGGCCGCGCGGAACAGCTCGGTGTGCGCGCGGGCGAGGTCGGCATCCGTCGCGCCCTCGTGCGGCACGAAACCGAACGACTCGGAGCCGCGGAGAGCGGTCTCGGGGGACCCGCGGCTCACTCCGAGCTGCAGTCTGCCGCCCGAGATGAGGTCGGCGGTCGCGGCCTCCTCGGCCATATAGAGCGGGTTCTCGTAGCGCATGTCGATCACGCCCGTGCCGAGTTCGATCGTCGAGGTGCGGGCGGCCATCGCCGAGAGCAGCGGAAAGGGGGAGGCGAACTGGCGTGCGAAGTGATGCACGCGCATGTAGGCGCCGTCGACCCCGATCTCCTCTGCCGCGACCGCGAGCTCGATCATCTGCAGATGCGCGTCCGCCGCCGTGCGGGTCACCGATCCGGGGATGGACTGCCAATGGCCGAACGAGAGGAACCCGATTCTCTTCATGTGCATGTAAACGCATGAAACCGGATGCGTATTCCACGACGCGCACGCACGACGCGCACGCGCGACGCTCGCGTTGACGCTCGCGTTAAGGCGACGTGAACAACGCACGGCACAGTCGCCACCGATCCAAATCCCAGCCCGTCACGAATAGTCTGTCGTCTAGCAGAACTGCGAGAGGACAATCCGGAATGCGCGTTTTGAGTTACAACCTGCGAAACAACAGTGCCAGTGGCGAACTCGCAGCCCTGACCGACGACTTCGATGTCGACATCTTCTGCGTGCAAGAGGCCGACACCGCATCGCTGCCTTCGACCATGGGACACCTCACCCTGTCGCACGCCACCACCGAGAACCGGCTGGGCCTCGCGCTCTACTACCGCGCCGAGCGCTTCTCGGTCGAAGACAGCACCACGTTCACTCTCAAGAAGTCGATGCACGACCGGGTCATGTCGCCCGGCACACAGCGTCTGCTGGGTGCCCGCCTGCTCGATCGGCAGACAGAGCGCGCGTTCGTCGCCGCGTCGTTCCACGCCGCGCCGCTCACGGCATCCAATTCTCTGCGCCGAACCCAGATCACCGCGGCCCACGAAGAGCTGCAGCGCATCGGCGTCGACCTGCCCATCTTGATGGTGGGCGACTTCAACTACCCGCTGTTCCAGAACAAGCTGCGCGCCGGAATCAAGGACTCGGGCTACGAGCTCTCGCTGAGCGACAGCGTCACCTACCTGCGCTACAAGTGGGTGCGCGGGCACTTCGATTTCGTCACCTCGAACGGTTTCCGCATCGACGAGGTGAGGACTCTTCCGCAGGGCGATTCCGACCACCTGCCGATTCTGGTCACAGCCGAATACGACATGGCGCAGGTCGTCGGCGACTAGTTCTGGGTATACGCGCATGATCTCGAGTGAGCTTCGGCGGGTGGCGCAGGCCCTGTACGAGCTGCCACCCTCCGAGTTCACGTCGGCTCGCAACGCGGCGGCGCGCGACGCCCCCCAGCGATCGGATGCCGCGGCGATCAAACGGTTGCCGCGGGCGCAGGCCCCGGCCTGGGCGGTCACGGCGTTGGTGCGCGAAGACGGCGCGCTCTTCGATCAGCTGCTCGAACTCGGCGAGCGACTGCGCAGCGCCCAAGACGAGGGCGATCCGGTCGCCCTGCGGGCACTCGGCGCCGAACGGCAGAAGCTTCTGTCGAGCGCATCGTCTCGCGCTCGCGAACTCTCCGACGCCGCCGGCGTCACCCTCAGCGGCTCCGCGATGATCGAGGTGTCGCAGACCCTGCAGGCGGCGATGACAGACGTGGATGCCGCGGCTCTCGTGCGCGACGGGCTTCTGGTGCGCGGCCTCGCCGTCACGGGATGGGACCCCGTGCGCCTCGACGGCGCCGCCGCGCTGCCGCACGAGGGGGGCTCGCCGGCCAAGCCGGCGCGCGCGGCGCGGCCCCGGGCATCCGCCGCCGACCCGGCGGTCGCTGAACGGCAACGAAAGGCCGCCGAGGCGGCGGCATGGGTGGCCCTCGACGAGGTGACGGACGCGCACCGGTCGGTCGACGAGCTGGAGGGGGCGCTCGACGACCTCGCGAACAGACGCACCGAACTCGAGGCGGAGCGCGGCGAGATCGAAGAGCAGTTGCGTGGCGTGGAGGCGGAACTGTCGGAGGTGTACCACGACATTCAGGCCGGGGAGCGCGACAGGAAGGCGGCGGAGCGAGCCGAGGTTCGCGCCCGCAAGCGAGCCAAGCAGGCCCAGGAGCGGCTCGATCAGCTCGGCTGACGGGCTCGGCTGACGGGCGGCGCCGCGCACGGGTTCAGGCTCGCTGCCCGATCCGCCGACTTCGGGTGACCCACCGGCTTCGGGCGGTGAGCCAGCGAATGCCGAGACCGGCGACGAGCGAACCCAGTCCGCCCACGGCGAGGTCGCCGATCGTGTCGGTGTAGCCCACGAAGATGGCGGTGTCGATGAAGGTGTGGCCGGCCCATTCGCCCATCTCCCACAGCACCCCGGCAGCGAGCCCGAACGCCGTGGTGAGTACGGCCGAGCGCAGCAGCGAGGCCGCTCCGGGCGTCGCTGCTGCAACGACGCCGCTCTTCGCCGCCACCACGAAGATCAGCGCGGCGAGCAGCCCGTTCGCCGCGAAGTGGATCACGATGTCGAGCCAGTCGATCGAGGTGTACAGCTCGAAGACTCCGCTCCACGCGGCCACCAGCAGGGTCGCGCCGACGGCGATGTCGAATTCGGGGCGCACACCCAGAAACCGGGGCACCAGCATGCCCAGGAGAGTCAGGGCGAACACCGCCACCTCGACGAATCCCCAATGGATTCCGCCCGCGACGACGCTCAGAACGCCCAACCCGCGCAGAGCATCGGCCGCCACCTCGCCCGCGCCGCTCGGCCGCCGAACGAAGGTCTCGGTGATCACTGTGGAAGACTATCCGGCCTCGACCTCTGCGACCGGGGCCTTGCCACAACGCACGAGCACCTGCACGGGTTCGTGGTCGGATGCGGCGGCGCCGTCGAAACGCGAGGTGTTGATCGCCGCCTCACGCACATGAATTCCGGGGCTCACGAGAATCCAGTCGATGCGTTTGGTGCCGGTCTTCGGCGCGCGGTAGTTCGAGAACGTTCCCCACGGGGGAGTGAGCCGTACGTCGGCCGCGGCCCAGGCATCCACCAGCGGCCCGGCGTCGCCGGCGATGGCTTCGAAGGGAGCCGTGCCGACGTCGGTGTTCGTGTCGCCCATCACGACGGTGGGCTCGTCGCTCGCCGATGCGAGAGTTGCGAGCATCTCGGCCGAGCGCAGTCGGGCCCTGCGCGAGATGTGGTCGAAGTGGGCGTTGATCACCTGTAGGGGCCCGCGGGTCTTTCGATCGACGAAGTGGGCGACGACGGCGACGCGCGGAATCATGTTGCCCCAGGAACGCGACCCCGCGACATCCGGAGTCTCTGACAGGGCGAGCTGACGCCAGTTCTCGAGGTGCAGCCGACGCGAGTCGTAGAAGAGCGGGCACCCCTCGCCTGTGCCGTCGGCGTTGCGACCGTAGCCGATTCGGCGGTAGTGCGGGCCGAGCACGGCCGAGAGAAAAAGGGCCTGGTCGGGCAGGGCCTCCTGAGTAGCGAGAACGGTCGGGCGCTCGCGCGACAGCAGCTGGCGCACCAGCGGCTGCCGCCTCGACCACAGATCGGGGCTGCGCGGGGCATTCTGCCGCATACGACGCCGGATGTTGTAGGTCATCACGTGCAGGTCGGGCGCGTGGGCTTCGCCGAAGATCGGGGCGTCTGTCATGGGGCCAGCGTAGGCCGGAATCCGGTCGGCTGTTGCTCGGCGCGTGATGCGTCAAGGGGGTGGCCAGGGTGACACCGAGCGACGTAGCGTCGAACTCGTTCCGACAAGCTGACAATGCACATCAAGGAGTTATTCTCATGCCTCAGATCATTGAGACCGTCGACGTTTCCGTTCCCGTCTCCGTCGCGTACAACCAGTGGACGCAGTTCGAGGAGTTCCCCAAGTTTCTCGATGAGGTCGAGTCCATCCAGCAGGTGACCGACACGCTGACCGAGTGGAAGGTGAGCGTCGGCGGCGTCGAGCGCACCTTCGAGGCCAACATCACCGAGCAGCACCCCGACGAGCGTGTCGCCTGGACCAGCACGGGCGGCGAGGTCGATCACGCCGGCGTCGTCACGTTCCACAAACTCGCCGACGCCGAGACGCGCGTGACCGTTCAGCTCGACTGGGAGCCTACTGGCCTGCTCGAGAAGATCGGTTCGGCCGTCGGTGTGGGCGGTCACGCGGTGAAGAAAGATCTGAAGAATTTCAAGGAGTACATCGAGTCGGAGCAGCACCCCGACGGCGCCTGGAGAGGCGACGTCTCGGCCTGACCCGGCGTCACACCCAGGCCATCCCGTCGAAAGACGGGGTGGCCTGTTTTTGTGCGAGCAATCCGATCGGCAGAGCGCTCCGAACAAGAGAATCATGACCCCCACCATCATCGAACACCACGGCGCACGCCGCGCATACATCCTGCAGACGGATGACGACGACACCACGACCCGCCTCGCGACGGTCTACAAAATGACAGACGGCTGGCACGCCAAGCTCAGCGACGATCACACCGGACGCGCCTGGTCGGGTCCCTACCGATCAGCCGAAGAGGCCATGAGTCGTCTCAGTGCCTGAGCGAATGTCGGACTCGACAAATATCTGAGATATCCTTATCTTTGAAGGAGTGGAAGGTGTCTGCTCACCCCCCAAGATGAAAGGGCACCTTCCACGCCTCCCGCGCGTCGATGTCGCTTCTCTCTCACCGAATGCGCGGCCTCGGCGGCGTGACACGGCGTCGACGGGTCACGAGTGTCGCGAGCGACAGGCCGTAGGCCACGACCGTGCACCCTGCGGCCAGTGCGAGATCGACTGCGAAGCGAACCCCGCACTCAGGCGCCAGCTGGTCGTAGTGTGGGGCAGGACGCGCCACGAGAACGACCCCGGGCATGTCGTGTCTCGCGTGACTCATGTGATCCCCCACGAGGATGCCGCCGCGCGCGCACTCCCCGCCTTCTACCCTAGGGCAACGACCGACTGGTGTCGCGAGCGATTTTCTCCCGTTCGAAGAGATCGAGCCGCATCGCGATCGCGGGCTGCTTCAGCTGCGAGAGGCGCGTGCAGTCGACGAGTGTGCGTACTCGGGTTCGAGCATGAGGTCGAGGATGCGCCGGAGTTTGGTGCTCGAGGTATGGGCGGTGTAGGGGAAGTAGACGACTTCGACGCCGACCTCTGCGAACTCCGCCTCGAGGCGGCGCCCCTTGTCGGTGTCGCGCCAGTCGTCGCCCTTGAAGAAGACGTCGAATCCGACCTCGCGCCAGGTGTCGAGCTTGTCGGGAACGACCTCGGCCCGCGCCTGGTCGACGTAGGAGATGTGACTGACGATCTCGAGTCGCTCGGCGAGGGGAATGACAGGCGCGATGCCCTTGTTCTGCACGAGCATTTCGTCGGAGACGACGCCGGCGATCAGGTAGTCGCACTGGCTCTTGGCGTGCCTGAGAATGTTGAGGTGACCGACGTGGAAGAGGTCGAAGGCCCCGGCGGCGTAACCGATCTTGGTGACCACGGGCCCTCCACTAATAGATGAGTAATTATCAAAATTCGTGGCAACGTTATCCGACATCGAACCGATAAATCAAGTATTCCTCATGTTCGCCCCTGCACTGGGGGTATGTCGGCCGTCGATGATCGACGAAGACGGGCGTGCGCCCGTGCAAGAATGCTCGGTAACGCCAGTGGAAAGAATGAGGATATGAGCGCTTCGAACGTCGGTGACCCGGGTTCGACGCAGCGTGCGCCGATGAACACGCGACCTCGCCGATTTCGCACCGGGATGCTCGTGCTCGGGGCACTCCTGCTCGTCGTGGTGGTCGGTGCGATCATCTGGGCCGCTGTCGCATCCGCCGACTCCACCGCCACGACGGCGGTGACCCCGACCGGCACCGCAACGTCGGCGCCGACCCCCTCCTCTTCACCCTCGCCGGATGCGACAGCCACGTCGGCCCCCGCAACGAACGCCGGCGATGGCGTGCGCGCCACCTCGGAGCCGAATCCGTTCGATTCGCCGGCCGAGATCGTGCCGGGAGTGTCCGCGTCGATCGGGGCGATCACCTCGGTCACGGGCGTCGCCGCGGGTGTCGGCGAATCGGGCGGACCCGCCATCCGGTTCGAGGTCACCATCGCCAATGCGGGCGAGCAGGCAATCGATTTGCAGAACACCAGGGTGACCGTCGATTCGGGGGCGAACAGCGACCCCGCATCAGAGCTGAGTGGCGGGCCCGACATTGTGGCATTTCCCGCGTCGCTCGAACCCGGTGCCAGCGCCACGGCAGCGTACGTCTTCACTGTTCCCGTCGAGGGGCGCTCCGATGTGCGCATCACGCTCGACTATCTCGCCGCTGTGCCGTTCGTTGTCTTTGCAGGCGCCGCTCCCACAAGCTGAAAACTTTACCCACCCCCTAAATGAGGGATATTCATTTATGGGACATGCTGATATCGTCCTGACGGCAGGACTCGTTCTGCTCGCATTTATGAGCTTTCATCACTTTCCTTTATCGCCGCATATTCCACCACTGGGGACCGCATGTCACAGCAGCGCACTCGCAGGGCGCGAGCCCTTCTCGTTCTGACCACAGCCATCGCGGTCGTCGCAGCCACCCTCGTGGCATCTCCGGCCATCGCCGACTCCAAGCCGCTCGACCCCACGAGCCCCGCCAGCCCGACGACGGTGTCGGCAGATGCGCTGCCGACTGTGCAGATCGACGGCGTGGTGTGGCAGCAGGTCATCATCGGC
>NZ_CAXVWM010000036.1:0-22635 GCF_964263775.1 Agreia sp.
TCGAGCGTCATCCCCTCGCGCGAACACGACGAAGACCAGCCCGAGTGCCACGCCGATCAGCCCCGGAACGAGGAACAGGAGAAAATTGTTGGTGACGAACCCCGCTGCCAGCCCGACGCCGACGACAGGAGCGACGAGCTGCACGAAGCCGGTGAAGCCCGAGACGCGGCCGCGCTGCGATTCAGGCAGACGATCAGCGGTGACGTTGACCAGCCCGGTGAGCGCGTTGCCGAATCCGAGTTGAGCGAGCGCCCAGCCCACGCCGAGCACGGCGATGCTCGGCGCCGACGCCATGACGATGAGCGAGGCGAGCCCGATGAGACTTCCGATCAAGATGAACGGCCTCCGGCGGCCGAGCCGGGATCGGGTGCCATCACTGATGACGCCGACCAGCGGAATCGAGACCAGGGCCACTATCGAGCCGACGCCGATGATGTAGCCGAGATATTCGGGATGCTGGGGGTCGAGCTGTTCCACCCGCACCGCCAGCGAGATTCCCACGGGGGCGATGAATGCGAGGTACAGGCCGAACGTGCTCAAGACCAGCAGCCAGATGAAAGATGCGCTGACCTTCGGCATTCCTGGTGCGCCGACGATGGCGGTGCCCTGGGCCAACCCGGGAACCGCGACCGCGGACAGCGCATTGTCTGCGACAGGGTCCCCTGCTGCCTCGCGGCCGGGCGACTGTTCCGCATCCACCATGAGGTCCTCCTCGACCCAAATCACGAGAGGTTCATCTCTCGTGAAGACCGAACCTAGCACGAAAATCGCGTTGTGATGGTAATTTCATTTCGAATCCGTTCGGTAGGCGTGCGGTACCGTTGAAAGCGTTCACACAGAGCGGGTGAAGCGAATCGAGGATGCCGTGTCAGCTGGCTCAGGCGTTCGTGGGGAATACGCGAAATCGGCGCAGGTGAGAAAACGCATCGTGGATGCGGCGACCGAGGAGTTCGCGGAGTCGGGCTTCCGTGCCGGAACGATGAAGAACATCGCCGAACGCGCCACAATCAGTCAGCGTGGGCTTGTGCACCACTTCGCCAGCAAAGAGGAGCTATTGCTGGAGGTGTTGGAGGTTCGCGCTGCGGAGAGCGCCCAGCTGATGCTCTCGAGCGACCCGCGAGACGTACTCCGAAGTGTCGTCGACGTCATGGTCGACAACGCACGCCGACCCGGGCTCGTCGAGCTGCACACCGTTCTGTTCGCTGAGGCGACGTCCTCCGAGCACCCTGCACATGCCCACCATGCGCATCGGCTGCAGCTCTGGCGCGACTACCTCACCAGTGTCTTCGAGACCCTGCACCGAGAAGGAGCCTTGGCGCCGGGCCTCGATCCAGAGGTGGTGGCGACGACGCTGGTCGCGGTGCAGGACGGCGTCCAACTGCAGTGGCTCTACCATCCCGAAAAAATCGACATGGCGGGCGCCGTGCACGACTATCTTGCGAGCATTGTGCCCGGGTGGAGCCGTTCCTCGGTCGTGTAAAAGTGCGACAGGTGAACGGGCGCCGTGATGGCCGGTTTGCCTAGTCGCGCAGCATCCGCACGGCCTCGGCGGTCGCGTGAGCTATTCGGTCCGGGGTGAAGTTCTCCACGGATTTTCTGCCGGCGTCGGCGATTCGCTGCCGCAGGTCGGCCGAGTCGATGAGGCGGGCGAACGCGCGCGACAACGCGACGGCGTCTCCGGGCGGCACCATCAGGCAGTCGAGATCGTCTGTGCAGAAGTCGTCGTATCCGCTTCCGCTCGTCACGACCAAGGGCGCGCCGACGGCCTTCACCTCCAGGGCGACGTTGCCGAAACCCTCCCACAGAGATGGGCACGCGACCAGCGTCGCTGCGCGCATGGCCTCGACGAGCGGTGCACTGGCCAGGTGGCCCAAAAAGGTCACCTGGTGGCGAAACGCTTCTGCGACGCCACCGAGCAGATCCTGCCGCGTCGGTTCGAATGCGCTGTCGCCGGATGCGCCGCAGAGAACAAGTCGAGCGTTCGGATGGGCGGCGAGCAGCTCAGTGAAGGCGGCCATGGCGACGGCGACGCCCTTTTTCACCTCGAGTCGGCCGACGAAGAGAACCACGGGAGACACGTCGTCGACCGAAGGCCATCCTGCCGGCAGCTCGGGAGTCGATGGGCGCGACGTGATCGCCCGCACGTCGACGCAGTTGCCGACGATGATCGACGGAGGAAGGCGACCGACATGCTCCTCGTTCCAGGCGAGCACGGCGCGCGAGATGGAAACGAGGCCTCGAGATCGGCGGATCTGCCGTGTCTCCATCCTGTCTTGCACCCATCTGCTGAGACGCATCCGGGCGGGCAGGTCTCGGTTTTTGCGAGCCGCGATCCAGTCCCCCAGCCGAAGTCCGGTCGCAAGATTCGTGATGACCGCGGCTCGACGCGGAATAAGGGCAGCAACCCCCGCCCATTCGGGCACGAAGACCACGTCGGGTTGATTGCTCGACCAGTAGCGCCGAAAGATCGCAGCGCGAACCAGGGGTCGGAGAAACGGAGGAATGAAGCGGAGACCGTGGGTGCCGACCAGGTCGATGTTCTTCGGCAGCTGCGTCGTCTCGATTGGTTCGTCTGTGAACAGAACAACTCGAATGGAATGCTCCTGTTGGGCCAGCGCCGCGAGAAGCGCCGCGTAGTGCGTTCCGATCCCCCCGGTGTAGCCGGTGACGCCGGCGAACTCGGTCAACCCCACCAGCCAGGTCATCGGCTCAGGCATCGGCGCCGAGCCGAGCGTTCATCGAGATCACGAGTCCACGATAGAGCGGCCGTATTCGGCTCGTCTGCGTCTTGCGTTACTGGCAAGGTGACATGTCTTACAGCACAAAGGCACCTAGCGTGGTGAGCATGACAATTCCGCAGACGCATGACCGCCTGAATTCCGATTTCGGCCTCGCCCCCTCCACCGCTGCACAAGGGGACGCCGTCGACGACACGGCCGATGTCGGCGTGGACGCGGTCGATGTCGTCGTGGTCGGAGGGGGAGCCGCTGGACTGGCCACGGCCGTCGCACTCGCTCGGTCGCGCCGCAACGTCATCGTCGTCGACGCGGGCCAGCCGCGCAACGCCGGGGCAGACGGTGCCCACAACGTGCTCGGGCAGGAGGGCGTCCCTCCCCTGGAGCTGCTTGCTCGCGGCCGGGCAGAAGCCGAGGGCTACGGCGTGCGCATCCTGAACGGCGTCGTGACCGGCGCATCCGGTGTCGTCGACGATTTCACCGTCGAGATCGACGGCGGCGAAACCCGGGTGAGGGCACGTCGCGTCGTGCTGGCGACGGGCCTGGTCGACGACCTGCCCGACGTGCCGGGGGTACGCGAAGCGTGGGGTCGCAGTGTGCTGCACTGCCCGTTCTGCCACGGCTGGGAGGTGCGCGACCAGCGCATCGCCGTGCTCGGCCGCAACGAAGGCGCGCTGCACCAGGTGATGCTGTTCCGCCAGCTCAGCGACGACGTCACCCTGTTTCTGCACGACGCGCCCGAGCCGAACGATGAGCAGTGGGAGCAGTTGGCTGCGCTCGGGGTGCGCGTCGTGACGCCGCGCGTGCAGCGGCTTGTGGTCGACGGGTCGCAGGTACGTGCCGTCGAGGTCGAGGGCGGCCGGTCGTTCGACGTCGATGCGGTGGTCGTCGCGCCCCGATTTCTCGCGCGCACCGAGCTGTACGAGGCGCTCGGCGGCCAGCGGATGCTCACTCCGTTCGGCCAGCAGGTCGACGCCGACCCGCGGGGCGCGACTGCGGTGCCCGGGGTGTACGTCGCCGGAAACACGGGCCAGCCCATGGCGATGATCGCGGTCGCAGCCGGATCGGGCCTGATGGCGGGAGCGGCCGTTCACGGCGACCTCGCCGCCGCCGACCTGGCGCGAGCCGTGGAGGAGCGGAGGCGCGCAGCCTGACGCGTGGCCTGACGCGTGGGCTGGCGCGCATCCATCCGTCGCGAAAGCACCTTCTCGCGGGCGGGAACGACGTTTCGCGACGGATCGATGCGGCCGCCGCCCCGGCGCGGCGCCTTATTTTGCAGAGCACTTGCCTTTTTTCATTGCAGCGCATAAATTCTGAGAGGCGCAATCGTTTATGCGCTGCAATTCTGCACTCTGGACGCTGCTCGTCACCGACGACAGCGGCACTCAATGGCGAAGTCCTGGAGGACAACATGATGGATCGACGAAGAATCGCGACAGTGGCGGCAATCGCCGCCGTGTCCGCCCTGCTCCTGACCGGATGCGGCCGGGGCGACGGCGGAAAGACGACGGAGCAGACCGAAGGCGCGGCCGCGGGCGACGGCAAAGCGAGCGGCACCGTCGTGATGTGGGCCCAGGGAGCCTCGGGGGAGGCGCTGCCGGAACTCGTGAAGGAGTTCGAGGCCGACAACCCCGACGTGACGGTAGAGGTCACGGGCATACCGTGGAGCGCGGCTCACCAGAAGTACCAATCGGCGATCGCGGCCGGCACGGTGCCGGACGTCGCCCAGATGGGTACGACCTACATGGCCGACTTCGCCTCTGCGTTCGAGGCGCCCGCGTCAGACATCGACACGAGCGGCATCTTCGAGAGCGCGAACGACGCCGCCGTCGTCGACGGCACGACGGCGGGCATCCCGTGGTACGTCGACACCCGCGTGATCTTCTACCGTACCGACCTCGCAGAGCAGGCCGGCATCACCTCCGCTCCCGAGACCTGGGATGACTTCACCGCGCTCGCGAAGGCCTACCAGTCCTCCGCCGGCGCCGAATGGGGCGTCCGCCTGCCCAGCGGCGGAACCGACTCGTTCCAGGCCTTCCTCCCCTTCGCCTGGTCTGACGGCGCCACCCTCATGAACGATGAGCAGAGCGAGTGGACCCTCGACAGCCCCGAGATGGTAGAGGCACTGACCTCGTACCAGAAGCTGTTCACCGACGGTGTCGCCGACCCGAATGCCTCGACCGAGGCCGGCGCGACCGAATCGAACTTCGTCAGCGGTAACACGCCGATGCTGATCGGCCCGCCCCAGGAGATCGGACTGTTGAACGCCGCGGGCGGCGAGGGCTTCGACAGCAAGTACGCCGTTGCCCGCATTCCCTCGGCCGAGAGTTCGACGTCGTTCGTGGGCGGATCCGACCTGGTCGTGTTCAACAAGGCGAAGAACCCCGAGGCCGCGAGGCTGTTGGTGAAGTGGCTGACCGAGAAAGAGACTCAGGCGTCGTTCTACGAGCTCACCGGCAATCTGCCCGCCGTCGAAGAGGCGTGGGACGACCCGAGCATCTCCAGCGACGCGAAGCTCGCCGTGTTCCGCGACCAGCTCGGCGACGCGAAGTCGCCGCCCACGAATACCGCGTGGATCGAGGTCTCCGCCGGCGCAGACACCGTCTTCGAGCAGGTGGTCAAGAACGCCGTCACCCCGGAGGCCGCCGCCAAGGCGCTGCAGGACCAAGCGGCCGGCATCGGAATCGGCAAGTAGTCGTGACGGCAACCCTGACCTCTCCGCCTGCGGCATCCAGCAGGCGGAGAGGGGGGCAGCGCCGCTCCATCACCGGTCAGAACCGGGTCGCATGGACGTTCGCTCTGCCCTTCATGATCGTCTTCACGATCTTCATGCTCATCCCGCTGGCGGCATCGTTCGCGATGTCTTTCACAGACCTCACCAGTGCAGACACAGACAACGTCTTCGGCGTGAATTTCGTGGGTCTCGAGCAGTACATCGCGCTGTTCCAGAACCAGCAGTTTCTGCGGTCGATGCTCAACACCGCATACTTCGTGGTGATCGGCATTCCGCTGACCCTGGTCGTCGGGCTCGCGCTCGCGGTCGCCCTCAACAGCGGAATCACCCGATTCCGCACGGCCTTCAGGGTCGGTTTCTACATCCCCGTCGTCACGAGCATCGTCGCCGTCGCCGTCGTCTGGCGTTTCATCCTGCAGGACGACGGGCTGATCAACAGCGGTCTCGCGCTCGTCGGCGTCGACGGGCCGGACTGGCTGCACGACCCCGTGTGGGCGATGCCCGCGATGATCCTGCTCGCGGTGTGGCGCAATGCCGGCACCATCATGATCATCTGCCTCGCCGGGCTGCAGAACATCTCGTCCGAGGTGTTGGAGGCGGGAATGATGGACGGCGCCTCTGCGTGGACGCGCTTCACCAGGATCGTTCTGCCGCTCATGCGCCCGACGCTTCTTCTCGGCGCGATCCTGCTCTCGGTCGGCTACCTGCAGTTCTTCGACGAGCCCTTCGTGATGACGCAGGGCGGGCCGCTCGGCTCGACCCTCTCGGTCACCTACTTCACCTTCAATCAGTTCGGGTTCGGCAAATACGGATACGCATCGGCGGCCAGCTATGTGCTGTTCGTCGCCATCGCGTTGCTCAGCCTCATCCAATTCCGCGTCCTGCGATCGAAAGACTGACTATGACCGACACCAGCGTCGCTCCGCTGCGCCGACCCTTTCGGGGCCGATCCTCCCGCATCGCCCGCATCGCCACCTACACGGTGCTCGTCGTCGCGGTGATCATCACGCTGCTGCCGTTCGTGTGGATGCTCCTGGGTTCGTTCAAAGACCAGGGCGAGATCCTCCGCAACCCCCGCGGCTGGTTGCCCGAGGCCCCCACCCTCGACAACTACGTGCGCTGGTTCGGTGACCTGCATATCGGCGACTTCTTCGTGAACTCCCTCGTCGTCGCCCTTCTGACCGTCGTCGGCAACCTCGTATTCTGCTCGATGGTCGGCTACGCATTGGCCAAGATGACCTTCATCGCAAAGAAGCCACTTCTGGCGCTCGTACTGGTGACCCTCATGGTTCCCCACGTGGTCACGTTCGTTCCCTTGTTCGTGCTGGTCAGCAACCTCGGGATGTCCAACTCCTATCAAGCTTTGATCCTGCCCTTCCTCACGGCCCCGATCGGCGTGTTCCTCATGCGCCAGTTCATCGGCGAGGTGCCGGATTCGCTGATCGAGGCGGCACGCATCGACGGCGCCAGTGAGGCCGGAATCTTCATCCGCATCATCCTGCCGCTGCTGGGCCCGCCGCTCGCGACGCTGGGCATCCTGACGTTCCTGACCTCCTGGAACAACTTCCTCTGGCCTCTGGTCGCTGCCCAGACAGAAGACAAGTACACCCTGCCTGTCGCTCTCGCCCTGTTTTCGCAGGGAGAGAACGCGACCGACTACGGCCTGCTCTTAGCCGGTTCGGTTCTCGTGATCGCGCCGATCATGCTGTTCTTCATCGCCCTGCAGCGCTTCTTCCTCCAGAGCGTCGCATCCGTCGGCATCAAGTAAATCCTCCACCGCCTCCCTCCTCACCGCACACGAAAGCCTTTTCATGACCGACGCCTCCCGCACCATCCGCCCCGATGACACCACCCCCGAGATCGAAGCGACCCTGCAGAAGAAGCTCGCCGCCCTCCCGCTCGAGAAGAAAGTCGCCCTGCTCACGGGAGGAGACTTCTGGGGAACGCTGCCCCTTGCCGAGATCGGTCTCCAGCGGATGGTGCTCTCAGACGGCCCCGCCGGCGTTCGTGGCGCCAGCTGGGACGAACGGGATCCGTCACTGAATCTGCCGAGCGGCACCGCGCTGGCCGCGACCTGGGACGTCGAGCTGGCCCACCAGTACGGCGAGACCCTCGCAGGGGAGGCTCAGCGCAAGGGAGTCGACGTCGTGCTCGGCCCGACGATCAACCTGCATCGCTCTCCCCGTGGCGGACGCCACTTCGAGGCCTTCTCCGAGGACCCTCTGCTCTCGGGCGAGATCGCCATCGCCTACACGCGAGGGCTGCAGGGGCAGGGCATCGCCGCCGTCCCGAAGCACTATGTCGGCAACGACTCCGAAGACGAGCGCTTTCACGTCGACGTGCTCATCGACGAGAAGACGCTGCGAGAGCTCTACCTCGCCCCCTTCGAAGCCGTGGTCACCCGCGGCAACGCCTGGGGCGTCATGTCGGCCTACAACAGGGTCAATGGAGTGACCATGTCTGAGAGCCCCCTCCTCGAGGACCCCCTCGCCACGGAGTGGGGTTTCGACGGGCTCGTCATCTCCGACTGGACCGCTGTGCGCACGACGGTCGAATCGGCGCGCTCCCGCCAAGATCTGGCCATGCCCGGTCCGACCGGCCCGTGGGGAGAGAAGCTGGTCGCGGCCGTGCGCGCCGGCCAGGTCGCCGAGAGCGATGTCGACGAGAAGGTCTTGCGCATCCTGCGTCTCGCCTGGCGGGTCGGTGCTCTGGACGGAGCGTCGGCACCGGTACGAGCGTCGATCCAGACCCACGATCCGGTCGCGTTCGCCCGCTCAGCCGCCGCCGCTGGAATGGTACTGCTGAAGAACGAGCCGGCCGAACTGCCCTGGGCCGTGGCACCGTCGCGGATCGCCGTCGTCGGAGAGGCCGCCGCCCACCCCCGAACCCAGGGTGGCGGCAGCGCGTTCGTCGTCGCCGACCACGTCGTCACCCCGCTCGACGGCCTGCGCAGCGCTCTGCCCTCCACCGAGATCGACCACCGGCCCGGTGTCGCGGTCATCCGAGGGCTCGTCCCCTTCTCGCTCGACGACCTCGTCAACCCGGTCACCGGCGCCCCGGGAGTTCGAGTGCGCTTCATCGACGCCGACGGTGCGGACGTGCTCGTCGAAGACCGCCGATCGGCCCACCTCGTCTGGACAGGCGGCGTCCCTGAAACCGCGGTCACGCTCGAAGTGACCACGTCATTCCGCCCCGCCGGCTCGGGGGTCGTCGAACTGGGGGTCGAGACCATCGGCTCAGTCGAGGTGTTCGTCGGCGGCGACCGGCTCATCGACGGCCGGCTCTCCTCTCTCGACGATGCGATGGGAACCGGGCTCCTCGCCCCACCGCGCCTGAGCGAGAATGTCACCGTCACCCACGGCCACGACGTGCAGCTGCGTGTCGTCAACGACCTGGCCAGCCGAGGCCACCTCAGCAACGCCGCCTCGATCTCGTTCGGCCTGGTCGCGTCAGACACCGACGACGACGCGCGCATCGCCGAGGCGGCCGAGGCCGCAGCGGCTGCCGATGTGGCCGTCGTCATGGTCGGCACGACCAACCGAGACGAGAGCGAAGGGCGCGATCGCATTTCGCTCTCCCTACCCGGACGGCAGGACGAGCTCGTGGCCGCCGTGGCCGCGGCCAACCCGCGCACGATCGTCGTCGTCAACGCCGGAAGCCCCGTGCTGATGCCCTGGCGCTCCGACGTCGCAGCAATCCTGCTGACCTGGTTTCCCGGCCAGGAATTCGGCGACGCTCTCGCAGACGTTCTGACCGGCGCACAGGAGCCTGGCGGACGCCTCCCCTCGACCTGGCCCGCGGAGGAGGCCGACGTTCCCGTGCTCTCGACGACGCCCACTGCCGGCGAACTCGCCTACGACGAGGGCATCCACATCGGCTACCGCGCCTGGGCTCGAGCCGAAGCGGTGCCGGCCTATCCCTTCGGCTTCGGTCTGTCTTACGCCACCATCGACCTCGTCTCGACGACGGTCGTCGGCCACATCGACGACAGCCCCGGAAGCGTGCAGGCCGTGCTGCGCAATCGAGGCGAACGAGCAGGCAAAGAGGTCGTGCAGGTGTATCTCTCTCGAGAAAACTCCGCGGTCGAGCGGCCGCGGATCTGGCTGGCCGGCTTTGTTGCCGCACACCTCGATGCCGGCGAGGAGCTCTCGGTGCGCATCGACCTGCCCGGGGAGGCGTTCCGACACTGGGATGCCGGCTGGAAGACTGAACCCGGCGCCTTCACGGTGCACGTGGGCACCTCGATCGAGCAGCAGACGGCGGTGGGAACGATCGAGATCGCCGAGCGAGTATCGTCATTGGCGGGCCGCGACTGATCACAACGACCGTCGTCGTGGAACGGTCGAGAGAAAGGGCACCCGGATGGCGAAGCGCCCCACGGTGTACGACGTCGCAGAGGCAGCGGGAGTGTCGATCGCGACCGTCTCGCTCGCGTTCCGGCGGCCCGCGAAACTGCGACCAGCGACGGTCGAGGTCGTGCACACAACCGCGCGCCGCCTCGGCTACGTGCCCAGCGCCTCGGCCCGCGGCCTCGCCGCTGGCCGCACCGGCGTTCTCGGACTCATCTCGTGGGACCTGTTCGCGTCGACGCCCGCGAACTCGGACATGTTCAGCAACAGCACCCTCCGCGATTTTCCTCGGTACGTCGACGAAGTTCAGCGGGGAGTCGAGATCGCAAGCTGGCGCAACGGTTACGCCCTGCTCGTCGGAGGAGGCAATCACCGCAACAGCGAAGCGATGATCATCGACATCGCCGGCAGGACAGACGGGCTCGTCGTCCTCCCGCACACCATGGGGGCTGAGACGCTCATCCCGATCTCCGAAAGAGTGCCCGTCGTCATCGTCTCCGAGTTCGAGGGCACAGAGAATCTCAATCGGGTCATCATCGACAACGATGGCGGAATGAGAAAACTCGTCGAGCACCTCGTCGAAGAGCATCACGCGCGCAAATTCGTCTTCGTCGGAAACACGGATTCCGTCGAATACGGCGCGCGCTGGAACGTCTTCTGCTCCACTCTTGTCGAAAACGAGCTGCAGCCTCCGTCGGCGCCGCTCCCCGGACCGGAAAGCGTGGCAGCCGGCCTCCACGAGGAGTCGCGCACCGCCGAACTGCCCGACGCCTTCGTCTGCCGAAACGACGCCGACGCGCTGAACCTCATCGACGCGCTCCGAGAGCGAGGTATTCGAGTGCCCGAAGACGTCATCGTGACCGGATTCGACGGCATCGCGGCCGGCCTGGTGTCGGAGCCGACCCTCACGACCGTGCGACAGCCCATGCAAGCACTCGGAGAGACCGCGATCGAGGTTCTCATGCTCCAACTCAACGGATCCACCGTGCCGGAGACGCGCTACCTGCCCACCCGCTTCGAGGCGCGAAGCAGCTGTGGATGCCGAGAGTGATGCTCGTTTCGATGCCCCGCCGGGGTGCGAGTGTCAGGCGGCAGCGGTCGGCGTTCGGGGCCGGATGCGGATGCCGCCTGGCCGGGGCGGGCGGCGATCACCGCGAGGGGCGGACTCGTCGGCGGTGGCCGCGATTCACCGATCGAGACGAGGAGTCGCAATGGCGAGCAGTCTGGCTTCGCGACGCGTGTCCTCGATCACGGCGAGTGCCTCTGGTGCGTTCGGATCCGTGTGTGCCGCCAGGCTCCTTCGGGTGACCGGGATCAGCGCGGTCGCCGCGCCGACGGCAGCAGCGATCAGGCGGGGCATCCGGTACGGCAGCATGGCGCCGCGGTGGCGGCCGAGGTCGACACCGCGAGCCTCGATGACGGGCAACAGCTCGCGAGTCGTCAAAAACGCATCACGGAATGCCCGACGGTCTCCAATCATGTTCGCCAGCGACCCGCTCCGCATTCCCTGAGCGAACATGCCAGCGTCGGCTATGAAGTGGAGCCACAGCCATCCCCGCATGTCCTCCTCCTGACGAACGTCGATGCCCGCTTGCCGGAAGAGCGTGAGGATCTCCTGTTCCCGAGGCCCCGGCGAGGTGTCCGGTGTGCCGAGGATGATGGATGGCAGCAGCGCGCCCCACAGCACACCGTCTGCCCTGAAGCCGCCGCCCGCCTGCGGGAATCCGAATACGAGTCGATCTGCCGGGAGAGGCGAGACCGCAGCGAGTGGCTCCTCCCAGAGGTTGCCGAACACCAGCACTTTCGCCGTGCCCAGTCGAGGAGCCAGGAAGGCGGATGCCTCTGCGAGACGATGATGCCCGACACTGAGCACGATCAGATCGAAGCCGTCGTGCGGGTCGATGGATTCTCGCAGCGAAGTTCGAAAGGTTTCACGAACCCGCCGTCCGAACGGCTTGCGGCGCCCGTCGATCCAGTCGAGCTGCACCTCGTTTCCGTATTCAGCGGCACGACCCGGGCGCACGTAGAACTCGACGTCGTGCCCGGCGGCGTGAAGCACGCGGCCGTAGATCGTCGCGATCGGTCCGCGACCGAACATGAGAATGCGCATGATGGGCTCTTTCTGTAATATGGAACCTGTCTCCAGTTACGAGAATATGGAGACAATCTCCATTTGTCAACGAGAGGTATTACCGTGGCCGGAACACGTGCGCTGCGAGCTGATGCGCGCCGTAACCGGGATGCGATCGTCGCGGCCGCCCGGCGCGTGTTCGACCAGAACGAGCACATGCGCTTCGATGACTTCGCGGCACGCGCCGGCGTGGGGGTGGGCACGCTCTATCGGCACTTTCCCACGCGGGAGGCGCTCGCCGCGGCCGTGTACGAGGGAGAAGTCGCCGCACTCTGCGATCAGGCCCGCGACCCCACGCGGTCGGTCGGCGAGAACCTCGACGCATTCCTGCGTGGTTTCGTGGAGTACGTGGTGGCGCACGCCGGTCTGGCGCGCACGCTCGCGGCTGTCGTGGATCCGGCGGTTCAGGCCAACGGGGGAAGCGAACTCGAGCTCACGGTTGCCGATCTCCTGGCTCGCGCGGCCGTCGACGGAGTGGCCCGTGCCGACGTGACGGCGGGTGCGGTCATGATCGTTCTCCATGGCATCGGATCAGCAACCGACCGGCCGCTCTGGGCGTCGGAATCGCGAGCGGCCGTCGAGATCCTCATCACCGGGCTGAAGGCGGCCTATCCCGCGGCATAGCCGCCCGCTGTCATCGATCCGTCGCAGAACGCTCTTATCCGCGCGGCAGAGAGCATTCCGCGACGGATTGATCGTCGGTCGGGCCCGGTCGGCGCTCGTATCCCCGTTCTCACCCCGGCGCAATCGCCTTCGGGCGCGTTTCGCTTCTGCGCCCGCGACTGCGACCATGGAGACCGTGGACGACTCGGGCGCAGAGGTGAGGCAGGAGTTCGATGGCCGCACCCTCCACTACGGCGAGTTCTACGAGCAGCCGCCGTCGCGCCCGAACACCGACGCCTCCGCCGGAATCGCCGTCGTCATGGGCAACTGCCAGGCCGAGTCCCTGCGCATCATGCTCCACGGCGCCGGGCTGCACACGGTGCGCGTTCCGCCGGTTCATGAGCTGACCGCTGCCGACATCCCGTTCCTTCAGCGCCTCCTCGTACGTGCGACGCTCCTCGTCTCGCAGCCCGTTCGCGACGACTACCACGGCCTGCCGGTGGGCCTGCGCCAGCTGTCGAGCCGACTCGTCGCGGGGGCCCGCGCCATCGCGTTCCCCGTCATCAGGTTCGCGGGCCTGTACCCCGCGCACGCGATCATCAGGCCACCGAGCGACCTGTCGCTGACCCCGCCGATCGTGGCGTATCACGATCTGCGAACGGTGGCCGAGGCATCCGGGGTCGACTCGAGCGCCAGGGCGATCACGCCTCGCATGGTGCGTGCGATCGCCGCCGACTCCATCGGCGAACTGGCTCGGCGCGAAGAAAAGTTCGACACGGTGCGGGTGTCCGACCTGTTCGCCAGCCCCGGCTTCGACCAGCTGCGCACGCTCAACCACCCCGGCAACGTGGTCTTCGCGGCCGTGGCCGAGCGGGTTCGGCATCGCGCGGGCCTCGCCGAGCACATGGTGGATGCCGGACGCCCGCTTCTCGACGGCGTGCACGCCCCGCGCCTGGCCGCGGTCATCGACGCCTATGAGCTCGACGACGTGCCCGGTTCCGACTGGATCGTCGGCGGCGCTTTCGTGCCGGATGCCGTCGTGCGCGAGGCTCATCTCGACTGGTACGCCGAACATCCGGATGCCGTCGAGGCCGGCCTCGCGCGCCACCGCCGCGCCTTGCACATTCTGGCCGACTCGTGATCGTGGCGCGGGTTCCGGCCCTCATCATCACCCCGGATGCGCAGCACGGCGTCTCGCAGTACTCGTCGGCGGTCGCAACCGCGGTCGAGCGGCTCACCGGCGTCTCGCTGCGGCTGCCGAGCGCAGCACTGCGCGGAGATCGCGTTCCCGCGCGCACGCATCTTCACTTCACCGATCGCCTGTGGGGGTCGTCGCCCGAGGATGCCGCCGAGCGCATCGAGGCGATCGCGGCCCGCAGCGCGATCACGGTCACGTTCCACGATGTGCCGCAGGCGTCAGACGGATCGGTGAACTTCGCTCGGCGCAGCGACTGCTATCGACGTGTGCTCGCCGCGTCGCACGGGGCGGTCTTCAACAGCCTGCACGAGGTCGATGTGCTGCGGGGCTTCACCGATCCGGCCGGCCGCGTCCACGTCATTCCCCTGCCGGTCGACCGGCAGGCGTCGGCGCGCGTGCGCCCCGAGTCCGACGGAAACGTCGCCGTTCTCGGCTTCTACTACCCAGGCAAGGGTCACCTCGAGGTGCTGCGCGCGGTCGCCCGCATCGCCGACACGACGTCGCTGCGGCCCGGTCTCTCTTTTCTGGGCCGAGCCTCGGCAGGTCACGAGGGCGATCTCGACCGCCTCGCCTCGCTGGCCGATCGCCTCGGCGTGGCGCTCGAGGTCTCGGGATACCTCGAAGACGACGAACTCATAGAGCGCTCGCGCCGAGCATCCGTCGGCGTCGCGGCGCACCGCCACTTCTCGGCATCGGGCAGCATCAATACCTGGATAGCGGCGGGGAGGAGGCCGCTCGTCGTCGACGGCCGCTACGTTCGCGAGATCGCCGAGCGGCGGCCCGGAACGGTGACCGTTCTCGACAGCACGCGCGACCTCGCGGCGGGCATCGTCGCCGCGCTCGAGAACCCCGGGTCGACGTGGGTTCACGAGAGTGCGGTGACGTCGCCGGACGTCGCCGACGTCGCGTCGGCGTACCTCGCCTGGTGGGAGGGCGTCGAGTGGTGACGCCCGACGCAAACCCGCCTCGCTTCGGCACGGGCATCCGGGGCAATCGCTGGGATTCACTCGGCGAGCAGCAGCCCGCCGTGCTGCCGACCGTGTCGGTCGTGGTCGTTCACTTCGAGCAGCAGGCCGAGCTCGATCGCACCCTCGCAGCTCTCAGCCGGCAGACGTACCCCCGCCACCTCGTCGAGATCATCGTCGTCGACGACGGATCGGCCGAGGCTCCGCGAGTATCGCACGGCGCGCGACTGCTGCGCCAAGACGACCAGGGTTTTCGACTCAGCGCGGCCCGCAACCTCGGTGCGGCCTCCGCGACCGGCGACATCCTGTGCTTTCTCGACGCCGATACGGCGCCCGAGCCCGGTTACGTTCTGGCGCTCACGCGGCTGCCCGCGATCGCGCCCGAGACCGTGACTGTGGCACGGCGGCGGCATACCCGCTTCGACGACGTGCATGCGGATGCGCGCATCGAAGTCGCCGCCCCCCTCGCCGCGCTCGAGGAACCGCGGTGGCTCGCCGACGCGTACGCCGCCTCGCGTAACCTGCTCGACGCAGACGATCGGTCGTTCCGCTTCGTGATCGGCGCGGTGATCGCGTGCTCGCGTTGGTTCTTCGACGAGGTCGGCGGATTCGACGAGTCGTTCACTCACTACGGCGGCGAGGACTGGGAGTGGGCGCACCGCGCGTGGATCTCGGGGGCGGTGTTCGCGCATGTTCCGGATGCCGTGGCCTGGCACGACGGGCCCGACTGGGCGGGACGGTCCGACGACGCGGGCGGCGACGCCGCGGGCGGCGCCGATGCGGCCGGCGCCGATGCGACCGGCAACGGTGCGGGCGCCGACGTGCAGGAGAACCTTCGCCGGCGGCGCAAGAACGGGGAGACGCTGCACCTCGCGCAGACCATCGCCGTTCGGCAATCGTCGCCGCGGGCCGTGCTCATCGCCCGAGTCGACGTCGTGGTGACGGTGACCGCCGCGCTCTCCGACGCGGCGCTTTTCGTGTGTGCCGATTCCATTCTGAGTGCGGTGCCGCACGCGCGCATCGTCGTGCCCGATCCGGCGCCCGAGATCCTGCGCGGCGACCCACGGGTGGTCTCGAGCACGCGCTCGGCCGCCGAGGCGACCGACGCTGCCCGCGTGCGCATCGACATCCAGAACGCCGTTCGGGTTCGCACACCGGATGCGCCGGGCGACAGCCGGCTCGCCTGGGCCGTCGAGACGGTCGGCGTAGGCACCCTCGGCGAGGTCGTCTTCACCGATGCCCACGGCACTTGGCTGCTGACGGTCTCGTCGCGCCGGGCCGCGCTGCGTCGCGCGCGGTGGAGCGACGCCACCCTGTTCGACACCCTCGTCGAAGAGGCGCCGTGGCTTGCGCCGATCACGTCGGAGCCGAGCGTGGCCGCCTATCTCGGCGGGTGGGACTGAGTAGTCCGGGGTGCTCGTTCGACGCGTTTCGGCGGATCAGAGCCCGAGCGGAGAGCCTCCGTTCGCGCTCCATTCGGGCTTTCCTCCCGCTGCGTTCGACGTGATCGTCGTTCCGACGATCACGAAGCGCACCTCTTCGTCGGCCGTCGGGCAGTGCTCCACGCCACGGGGAACCACATAGAGGTCGCCCGCATCGAGGACCACGTCTTTCTCGCGAAGCTGCACCGTCAGGCGACCGCTGATCACCAGGAACGTCTCGTCTTGGTCGTCGTGCGCGTGCCAGCGGGTGGATCCGATTCCTTTGGCGACTTTGAACAGGCTTCCATTCGCCTCGGCCACGGTCTGCTGCGACCAGAATTCGGAGAGCCCATCGAGGGCATCGGATAACGTGATCTTGTCGGTCATGAGCCCACGTTATGGCTCGACCGTCGAAATCGTGAGTGGTAGAAATACCGTATGCCGCAAGAATCCTCCTCAGCTCACGGAACGCCCATACGAGTGGTCTTGCTCGTCGACAACGGATCGAATCCGTTCGAGATGGCGTGTGCCTGCGAGATCTTCGGCGCACGTCGACGCCCCGAGATCGGGTTCGAGCCGTATGAGCTGACCGTCGCATCCCCGACGCGATCCGTCGCCATGCGCGACGGCCTCTTCACGCTCTCGGCGTCTGCCGGCCTCGAAGCGCTCGAGGCGGCCGACACGATCATCGTTCCGAATCGGCCGGATGTCGACGACCCCAGCCGTCCGTCGATCCTTGCCGCGATCAAGGCGGCTCACGAACGCGGTGCCCGCATGGTCGGTCTCTGCACGGGAGCGTTCACGTTGGCCGAGGCCGGCATCCTCGACGGCCGGAGAGCGACCGTGCACTGGCAGCTTGTGAACGAGTTCGTAGCCCGCTTTCCGAAGGTGCATGCGGAGCCGGACGTGCTCTTCGTCGACGATGGCAGCGTGTTGACCTCTGCGGGCAGCGCCGCCGCCCTGGATCTCGCTCTTCACATCGTGCGCCTCGACTACGGAGCCGAGGTTGCGAACCACGTCAGCCGGCGGCTTGTGTTCAGCTCGTTTCGAGACGGCGGCCAGCGACAGTTCGTCGAACGGTCGATACCCG
The DNA here is from genome assembly GCF_964263775.1 of Agreia sp. NCBI lineage: Bacteria > Bacillati > Actinomycetota > Actinomycetes > Micrococcales > Microbacteriaceae > Agreia > Agreia sp. The sequence continues at coordinate 17,227 of NZ_CAXVWM010000036.1, forward strand.
CGGCCGTGGAATCGCCCCTGGCAGCCACCCTCGCGTGGGCCCAGAACCGCCTTGATCAGAGGATCACGGTGAAGAACCTGGCCGACCACGCCCACACGAGTTCCACCACGCTGCATCGGCAGTTTCAGGAGCAGTTGGGAACGACGCCGCTCGCCTGGCTCACCACGCAACGCGTGGAGTTCGCCAGGCGCCTCCTCGAGCGCCCCGATGTGCCGCTGAACGTCGTCGTCGACCGTTCAGGGCTGGGAACCGCGGCGAATCTTCGATCGCTCATGCATCGACACGCGGGTGTGAGCCCCAGTTCGTACCGTCGGCGGTTTGCGAGCAAGCTCGCCGGAGCCGGGAGCTGAAGCGTGCTCCCGCGGTCGCGGCGCTTGTCGGCGGATCAGGTCGAGGGGTCGGCGGATCAGGTCGGCAGGTCGGCGGCCGTGTGCAGAACTTTTGTTCTGGCTTCGACCACGACGACGACGGCGCCGCCGGCAACGAACACCACCAGAAATACGATGGGGAGCAACTGAGCGGCGAGGATGGACGCCGGCAAGAACAGCGCGGCGACGATCAGTCGAACGAGCAGTATGCGTTTCGTCATCCGATACCAGATGGCCGCCGTCGTGGCGAGCACGACGGAACCACCCGCTCCGATGCTGAGGGCGCCGAACAGTCCGAGCGGCTCGGTGTCACCGATGTGCGCAATCGTCGATTCGATTCCCGCGGCAGTGAGGATGATCCCGGCGACAATCGGAAAGTGACCGAAGGTGTATACGTGTGTCGCCGCGTCGAGTCGGAATCGTCCGGTGAGCGCGGCGAGGGCGGCGTGCACGGCAGGGCTGAACCTGTGAAAGTACGTCCACCAGATGATGAAGTTGCCGGCAACGACGAGGAAGACGGCGGCGATGGACAGGGCATCCACGGGAACGTCGCGAAGCCCCACCCCGGTTGAGATCGTCGACTCGCCCAGGGCGAGAATCACGACCAGTCCGAACCGTTCTGCCGCGTGTGCAGGCGACGTCACCCGAAAGTCACCGCGTCTCGACGTGAAGAAAACGGCTGCGGCGTCATAGAGCAATGCGGCCAGCCAGAACCAGGCCTGCGCCGGGCCGCCGAGAACTGCCCCGATCACGAGCAGCACGGTCATCGGTGCGACGGCGATCGCGCTGGTGAGAAGCAACTGGCGCTTCAGGCAGATGTCGTCGCGGGCCGCGACCAGATACAGGGCGACGTTGACGATTCTCACGCCGACATAGGCGGCGACCAGCACGAAGGGCTCCGGCCGTGGCCCGCCCTCCTCAGCGAAGGCCTGCGGAATCGCGAAGCCCACCACGAACATCAGTGACGCGGCGCCCGCGAGCGAGAGGGGCATTGTTCCTCGGTCGGCGAAGGCCTGATTGCCCAACCACGCGTAGGCGACCCAAGACCACCACAGCAGTCCGAGGATGATCATCGCCTGAAGCACGTCGATCATCGAGTGGTCATGCGAGATGGTCTGGGTTACCTGGGTGAAGGCGAACACGAAGACCAGGTCGAAAAACAGCTCGAACTGCGTCACCGGATGGTCGCCGGTGGCGACCCGAACTGAACCCAGAATGCGCGACGTGCGTTCCGAGCGCGCGTGCTGTTCGTTCGCCATAGCGCCTTTTCTATTGCACCGTCCGCTAAGACGCGAGGCCGCGGTCGATGATGCTGGTTCCTGCCGCGAGAATCGCCTCGCGGGCGGGCCTCGGAGTGATGCCGAGAATGTGTCGGGTCTTCTCGGAGGATACCCGCTTCACGTAGCCGAGGTCGGCGGCAACGGACTTGTATTCGTCGAGGAACAGCGCGGAGGCCCTGACGACGATGTTGGGGATCGACCGCGTCGGAACCTTCGAGGCCCCCGCTCCGAGTTCGCGCCTGAGGATCGCGCCGATCTCCTTCATGGCGATCGCGGGTTCGCCCGTGGTGACGAGGAATCGCTCACCCGCTGCATCGTCGGCCGTCATGGCCGCGATGTGCACGGCCGCGACATCCCTGACGTCGACGATGGGCACGAACATGTCGGGGTAGCCGGGCATCTGGCCGTTGAGACTGTTCTGAATGATGTGGTTCGCACCGGAGATGTCGTCGCCCATGATCGGACCCATCACGGCGACGGGCAGGATCGTCGTCAGTTGCAGACCGCGTCCTTCTTCGGCGATGAAGTCCCACGCGGCCCGTTCGGCCAGAATCTTGCTTCGGCCGTAGGCATCCACGCCCGGCCCGTTCAGCGGTGACCAGTCGGCCTCGGTGAAGACGCGGTCGATGTGGCCGTGGCCGAACCCCACGGCGTGGAAAGCCGATGTGAGCACCACTCGGCGAACATCGGCATCGCGCGCTGCACGCAGAACTCGCAGTGCGCCGTCACGAGCGGGAGCGATGACGTCGTTCTCGTCTCTGACCTTGCCGGTGTGAATCGGCGACGCGAGGTGGAGAACGTAGTCCATCCCGGCTACAGCAGCGGCCCATCCGGCGTCATGCATGAGGTCTGCTTCGACGAATGTCAGGGCATCGTCTCGGGTGACGCCGGAGTCGCGGAGGATGGCCCGAACCGCGTCCTCCTTGGCGAGCGACCGGATCGTGGAACGAACCGTGTGACCCTGATCGAGGAGTCGGGTGATGACGTGGCCGGCGATGAAGCCGGAGCCGCCGGTGACCAGAACGTGTGACATGACAACCTTTCGTAACGCGAGCGTGGCGTGTTGTGACGATCCTGCCCGCGTGGCCCACGATCACCCAGACCCCTGCTGATACTGGTACTGAGAGGGTCCACCCTGTTCTTCTCGTACGTCGTTAGTGTGATCGTCATGACCGACGACCCGAACATCTTGGGCAGCTACCTCCGAGCCCGCCGCGAACTGGTGACTCCCGAGCAGGTTGGAATTCCCGTTCTCGGCACCCGCCGCGTGCCCGGGCTGCGTCGCGAAGAGGTCGCGATGCTCTCGGGCATCAGCGCGGAGTACTACCTGCGTCTCGAACAGGGTCGTGACCGCCATCCCTCGGCTCAGGTACTCGAGGCGATCGCCCGAGTCCTACGTCTCGACGACGACACGTACCTCCTCAGCCTCGCAACGCCACAGCCGCGCCGGCAACGCGCGAAGGTACGCCGCGAGGTGCTTCCCCCGAGCACCGCCCGTTTCATCGCCGAACTGCCGTTCCCCGCGTTCGCGGAGGGGAGACACCTCGATGTCCTTGCCGCCAACTCGCTGGCGTCCGCGATCTCGCCGCGCCTTTCGACTGGAGGCAATCGACTGCGCGACGTGTTCCTCGACGAGGCGGAACAGGATCTCTTCGAAGACTGGGAGCGAGCGGCCGCCGCGCTTCTCGCCGGTTTTCGCAGGGCAGTGGGCAGCAGCATCGACGACCCTCGCGTTGTCGAGCTCGTTGGAGAGTTGTCGCTGGTCAGCCCGCAGTTTCGCCGCATGTGGGCACGCCATGACGTCGCCGAACGAGTGGGCGCGAATGTCGTGCTCAATCACCCCGTCGTCGGTCGACTCCGACTCGACCGCGAGAAGCTCGCCATCTCGGGTTCAGAGGGCGTCATGCTCGTGGTCTACCACGCCGAACCCGGCACGGAGGCGGCCGAACGCCTGGCGCTGCTTGCGTCGATGTCGATGTCATCGCGGGCGCCCGCTCACGACGAGCGTGCCTCGGGGGGTCGGCCCGACGCACTGCGGTAGCTGCGCAGGCCGAACGCGACACCGGCCAGGGCCACTGCTCCCCCCAGAAGTGCGAGAGGGGGCGGCGTCTCTCGAAGGACGATCCACGACAGAACCAGCACGACGGCGGGAACCGCGTAGGTCGTAGCGGCGGTGCGACCGGCGCTCATGCGCGACAGCACGTAGCCCCAGGTCGAAAAGGCCACGGCGGTAGGGAATATGCCGAGATAGACGACGGCCAGGATGGAGGACGACGGAGCCGCCTGAAACTCTCGGATGAGTTCGGGGGCGAACGGCAGACAGGCGAGCGTCGCCGCGATGCATCCGACGATGGTCATCGTCGGCACGGTCACGTAGCGCAGCAGCCGTTTCTGCAGAATCGTCGCGCTCGCGTAGATGACCGCGGCGGCGAGGCCGAGAACGATCCCGATCGCATCGACGCGTCCTGTCGAGGTGGCGACCGCGACGACGACGACGCCGAGCAAGGCGACGAGCATGCCGACGATGAGGCGCCGAGGAAATCCCTCACCGAGCAGGAGCCCGGCGAGCACGGCGGTGATCATCGGCGCGATGTTCACCAGCAGGGCGGCCGTGCCCGCGTCGATGTGTCGCTCTGCCGCATTGAGTGCCAGATTGTAGGCGCCGAACCAGGCGACGCCCCACACCACGACGCCCAAGAAGACTTTTGCGGTGGGCGCGCGGTTCGCGTCGTTCTGCGGAGTCGAGCTTCGGGTCTCCCGGCGTCGCAGGCGCATGAGCGATTGCAGAATCGCCAGCGCGACCACCCCGACCGCGATTCTTCCGAGGGTCAGGGGCCCGGGGCTGAAGTCGTCGGCTGCGGCGCGGATAGCGACGAAGGCGGATGCCCACAGAACAATGGTCACCGCGATCGCGCCTCGGAGAAGTATGCGATCGCGCCGACCCGCCAGTGGGGGCGTCGGCGAAACTCGAAGTGTCATGAGTCGATCTTCGCCGCCTCGTTCATGCAGCACCAGTCACGATAACTATCCGAATCTTCAGTTGGACTGTACTGTTGGGCTGTGCTTGACGTCCATCGCCTGCGAGTGTTCCGTTCCGTCGTCGTCAGCGGCTCCGTTGCCGCGGCCGCCGCGAATCTGGGCTACACGCCGTCGGCCGTCAGCCAGCACCTCGCAGCGCTGCAACGGGAGACCGGATTGGTCTTGGTTGAAAAGGCGGGCCGTGGGCTTCGACCGACGCCGGCCGGCCTGGCGGTCTCGGCGCAGGCAGAGGGCGTGCTCGCTCGACTCGGCGAGGCCGAGAGGGCAGTCGCGAATCTGCGGGCCGAGCGAACAGCGAACCTCTCGATCTCGTACTTCGCCTCGGTCGGAACGACCTGGCTCCCCCTGGTGGTGCGCCGCCTTGCACAGGCCCATCCGGAGATAGCACTCGACCTCCGCCTGCTCGAGTATTCAGACGATGACGGCCTCGAACGCCCCGACATCCAACTCACCGTTGGAGACAAAGAATCCTTTAGCGCCTCAGCCGGGTTCGACGTACACCACCTCGCCGACGATCCCTACCGCGTGGTCCTCCCGGCTGCGCACCCCCTGTGCGCGCGCGCCGAAATCGAGCTGGCAGAACTCGCCTCCGAACGCTGGATCGACAACGAAGCGACGTCTGCATGGTGTCGTCGCAACCTCCTCGAGGCGTGCGCGGCGGCCGGTTTCGACCCGGCCTTTCAGGTGGAGGCGCACGACTACACGACCGCGATCTCTTTCGT
>NZ_CAXVWM010000037.1:0-5929 GCF_964263775.1 Agreia sp.
CACGTCGAGGGTGGTCACCGTCTTGGCGAGCAGGCCCGGATGCCGGTACGTCACGCCGGTGACCAGCAGGCCCAGCCGCATCCGGTTCGTGATGCCGGCGAGGTAGCCGAGCGAGGTGTAGCCCTCGAGCATCGGCTCGAAGGGGCCGCCGGCGTCGAGCATCTGAAACCAGTGGTCCATGAACGAAAAGAGCGAGACGCCACCCTCGTCGGCGATGCGCGCCGTTTCGGTGAGTCGATCGGCGAGGGCGGTCTCCCACTCGGGGGCGGTGAACGTGTAGTAGTGCAGACCCAGATCCATAGGGTCAATCTAATCCCGGAGAACAAAGCCCCCGCGAGACTACCCTCGACTCATGAGATACACACGCCTAGGCAACACCGGAATGAAGATCTCGGAGATCGTGCTCGGGTGCATGAGTTTCGGCACGCCCGATCGCGGCAATCACGTGTGGACCCTCGACGAGGAGACCAGCCGGCCGCTCATCCGCAGCGCCATCGAGCAGGGCATCACCACGTTCGACACGGCCGATGTCTATTCGCGAAGAGATAGTGGGACGCGCCCTGGCCGACTTCGCCCAGCGCGACGACGTCGTGATCGCCACGAAGGTGCACGGGCGCATGGGCGACTCGCCCAACCGCGGGGGCCTGTCGCGGGTGCACATCATGTCGGCGATCGACGACAGCCTGCGCCGCCTCGGCGTCGACCACATCGACCTCTACCAGATCCACCGCTGGGATGCGGAGACCCCGATCGAGGAGACGATGAGCGCGCTGCACGACCTCGTGCGCGGCGGCAAGGTGCGCTACATCGGAGCATCGTCGATGTGGGCGTGGCAGTTCGCGAAGGCGCAGCGGGTCGCCGAGAAGAACGGGCTCACCGCGTTCGTGTCGATGCAGGACCAGTACAACCTGCTGCAGCGCGAGGAGGAACGCGAGATGCATCCGCTCTGCCTCGACGAGAAGGTGGGCGTGCTGCCCTGGTCGCCACTCGCGCGCGGCCGGCTCACCCGCGAGTGGGATGCCGAGACCGGGCGCACGGGCACAGACCTCTTCGGCGCGACCCTGTACTCGTCGCACGACGACTCGAATCGCGCAATCGTGGATGCGGTGGCCGCGATCGCGGGCGAGCGCGGCGTCTCGAGGGCCCAGGTCGCCCTCGCGTGGGTGCGGCAGCAGTCGGCGGTTACGGCACCCATCGTGGGGGCCACGTCGCAGAAGCACCTCGACGACGCAGTCGCCTCGCTCGATGTCGAGCTGGCCGACCCGGAGCTCGCCCGCCTCACCGACCCGTATACACCGCGCGACCCCGAGGGCCTCTAGGCCTCACGCGCGCGCAGAGTCGTCCATGTGGCGCAAATCGACCTCCCTGGCGCGAGTTTCATCGATTAGCGCCAACTTGCATGCCCGCGACCTCCTCCATGTGTCGCAGATCGACTCATCCGGTGAATTTTGGATGGAATTGGGCCACATCGCGTCGGCGGGCCGTAACCGATGGTAGCGAGCTCTTGACGGGACACTTGTTTTTTGCAAGTATCAGATAAGTTCAGCCAGCCCCAGAGTCATCCCGCTACCAGAGGACCCCCCATGAAGTCGATGTTCGTCAACCTGCCCGTCACCGATCTCGAGCGTGCCAAGGCGTTCTATACCGCCCTCGGATTCTCGATCAATCCCAAGTTCTCCGACCACAATGCCGCGTGCGTCGTCGTCGAAGACGGCCACAACTACTTCATGATCCTGGTGCGCGAGTACTTCCAGACCTTCACGAAGCTGCCGATCGGCGACCCTTCCGTCAACCCTTCCGTCTCGACCGCGATCTTCCTCGAGACGCGTGACGCGGTCGACACGGCCGTCACCGACGGTCTTGCGGCCGGCGGATCAGAGCCGCAGCCGGCATCCGATTACGGCTTCATGTACCAGCGCCAGCTCGCCGACCCCGACGGCAACCTCATCGAGTTCGGCTGGATGGACCCGGTGGCCCAAGAGAACGGCCCCGAGGCGCTCGCCGAACAGCAGCCCGAGCAGGCCTGAGGTCGATGGCCGCACGGGATTACGGGCAGTACTCCGGCATCTCGCGCGCCGTCGAACTCATCGGCGAGCGCTGGGCGCTGCTCATCGTGCGCGACCTGCTCGTCGGGCCGCGCCGCTACGGTGAGCTCGCCGCGGGGCTTCCGCGCATCCCGAGCAATATCCTCGCGGCGCGGCTCAAGGAGCTGCAGGCGGTCGGCGTCATTCGCCGGGCGCCGCGCTCACGCGTGATCGTCTACGAGGTGACGCCGTATGGGCGCGAACTCGAACCGGTCGTGCTCGCGTTGGGCGCATGGGGCTTCAAAGCCTTGGGCGAGGCGCGCGACGAACAGGTCATCACGCCCGATTCGATGACCATGGATCTGCGAAGCGCGTTCCAGCCGCGCGTGGCTTTGGAGTTGCCGGCCACCTCGTACGCCGCCAGGTTCGGCGACGCAGAACTGCTCATCCGGGTGGATGGATCCGCCCTCGACGTGACGCGCGGTGAGGGGCCCGTCGACTTCGACTTCGCCTTCGCGACGGGCCCGGCCATCCACCGGCTCATCTCGGGCGAACTGGCCCCGCAGCAGGCGATCGCCGCTCACGCCGTCGAGGTGCTGCACGGGCGCCCGGCCCTGCTCGATCGCTTTGTGAGCACGTTCCACCTCGCAGCTTGAGTGCATCGCGTACCTAATTCAGGAGGAGAGGCCCGCCGCCGCCACTATCCACGAGGCCACCCTCTCCTCCTGAACGAGTAACGCCCTCGCAGCCTGAACGGACATGCGTCAGTCCTAGGATGATCAGCACTACCGAAGTGCAGTGCTAGAGGAGACGTTCCATGACCGGTTCCGCATCCACCGTCGACGCCATGCAGTCGCCCGTCATTCCGCGCGACGCCCACAATCCCTGGTACCAGAGGCCCGCCGAGAGGCTCGAGGGTGAGGCGCTCAGGCAGGTGGATGCGTGGTGGCGGGCAGCAAACTATCTCTCGGTCGGGCAGATCTATCTGCTCGACAACCCCCTGCTCGATCGCCCACTCAGCCGTGACGACGTGAAGCCGCGCCTGCTCGGGCACTGGGGAACGACGCCCGGACTCAACTTCGTCTACGCGCACCTCAACCGCATGATCCGGCACCGCTCGCTGCCGACCCTGTATATCGCCGGCCCCGGCCACGGCGGGCCCGGCATGGTGGCGAACGCGTGGCTCGACGGCACGTACTCCGAGATCTACTCGAAGATCGACCAGACGACCGACGGGATGCGCGGGCTCTTTCGCCAGTTCAGCTTTCCCGGCGGCATCCCGAGCCACGCGGCCCCCGAGACCCCCGGGTCGATCAACGAAGGCGGCGAGCTGGGCTACTCGCTCTCGCACGCGTACGGTGCGGCCTTCGACAACCCCAACCTGCTGGTCGCCGCCGTCATCGGCGACGGCGAGGCCGAGACGGGTCCGCTCGCCACGTCGTGGCACTCGAACAAGTTCATCGACCCCCTGCAAGACGGCGTCGTGCTGCCCATCCTGCACCTCAACGGCTACAAGATCGCCAACCCGTCAGTACTCGCGCGCATCCCCGAAGAAGACCTGCTCGCGCTGATGCGCGGCTACGGCCACAACCCGCATATCGTGTCGGGCGGTTTCGACGGCGAAGACCCGCTGCTCGTGCACGCGCGCATGGCCGAGACGCTCGACACGGTGCTCAACGAGATCGCCTCCATCAAGCAGGATGCCGCCGACGGCACCGGCGAAACAACGCCGCGCTGGCCCATGATCATCTTGCGCACCCCCAAGGGCTGGACCTGCCCGGAGGAGATCGACGGCCTTCCCGTAGAGAACACGTGGCGCGCGCATCAGGTGCCGCTCGCCAGCGCTCGCGACACCGAGGCGCACACCCGCCTGCTCGAGTCGTGGATGAAGAAGTACAAGCCCGAAGAACTGTTCGACGAGAACGGCGCGCCCACGCCGTTCGTCTCCGGCCTCGCCCCCGAGGGCTACCTGCGCATGAGCGCCACCCCCTACTCGAACGGCGGGCTGCTTCGACGCGAGCTCCGGATGCCGGACTTTCGCGAGTACGGCGTCGACGTCACGGCCCCCGGCCACGAGACGGCCGAGGCCACGAAGGTGCTGGGAACGTGGCTCGCCGATGTGATCCGCCTGAACCCCGACAATTTCCGCATCTTCGGGCCAGACGAGACGGCATCCAATCGCCTGCAGGAGGTCTACACGGCCACCGACAAGCAGTGGAACGCCGAGATCCTGCCCGTCGACCTGAACCTCGCCCGCGCCGGGCGTGTGATGGAGATGCTGTCGGAGCACCAGTGCCAGGGCTGGCTCGAGGGCTATCTGCTGACCGGGCGGCACGGACTGTTCAACTGCTACGAGGCGTTCATCCACATCGTCGATTCGATGTTCAACCAGCACGCCAAGTGGCTGCAGGTCGCCCGCTCGATCCCGTGGCGCCGCTCGGTCTCGAGTCTCAACTACCTGCTCTCGAGCCACGTCTGGAGGCAGGACCACAACGGCTTCAGCCACCAGGACCCGGGTTTCATCGACCACGTCGTGAACAAGAAGGCCGACGTGGTGCGCGTCTACCTGCCGGTCGACGCGAACACCCTGCTCTCGACCTACGACCACTGCCTGCGCAGCGTCGACTACATCAACGTGGTCGTCGCGGGCAAACAGCCCGGGCCGCAGTGGCTGTCGATGCCCGAAGCCATCGCGCACTGCACCCGCGGACTCGGCATCTGGGATTGGGCGGGCACCGAGCGGCCGAGCGACGAACCCGACATCGTGCTCGCGTGCGCCGGCGATATCCCGACCATCGAAACCTTGGCCGCCGCATCCCTGCTGCGCAAGCACCTGCCCGAGCTGCGCGTGCGGGTCGTGAACGTGATCGACCTGATGCGCCTGCAAGACGAGACGGAGCATCCGCACGGCCTGTCGAACCGCGACTTCGACACCATCTTCACGACCGACAAGCCCATCGTGTTCGCGTATCACGGCTACCCGTGGCTCATCCATCGCCTGACCTATCGTCGCGCGGCGAACGCCAACCTGCACGTGCGCGGCTTCATCGAGAACGGAACGACGACCACGCCGTTCGACATGCTCATGCTCAACAACCTCGACCGCTACCGCCTGGTGATCGACGCCATCGACCGGGTGCCCGGGCTGGGGTCGAAGGCGGCCACGTTGCGGCAAGACATGCAGGATGCCCGCATGCGGGCCCGGCAGTACACCCGCGAACACGGGGAGGACATTCCCGAAGTCGCCCAATGGCTGTGGTCGGGCAACGACGGAGTGGGCTTCGACCAGAACTACTCGGCCCGCGATGAGGTGGGCGCCGACCAGACCGGCGGCGACAACTCCTAGGCCGGGCGGCTGACGCCAGGGCGGCGGTCAGGCGGGGGTCAGCTCGACCGACCGGCCTCTCAGCGCCGGACAGTTCTCGGGCGTGGGCGACGCACTGATTGCGATCACGGCGTCGAGCCGCCCGAGCGCCTCGCCGAGCTGCGCGACCTGCGCGGCGATCCGGTCGCGTTCGGATACGAGCATAGTGAGCTCGTCTACACCCGCCCGACCGGTATCGACGCAGGGCAGGAGCTTGACGATCGTTCGACTCGGGAGACCGGCCGCGAAGAGCAGCTGCACGAGCTGCACCCGATCGACGGCGGCCCGAGCGTACTCGCGCTGCCCTGCTGCGGTGCGCGTGGCGGCCAGCAGCTTCTGCTCCTCGTAGTACCGGAGTGAACGGACGCTCGCGCCGGTCTTCGCGGCCAGATCGCCGATGCGCATGGTGTCTCCAATCGGGGCTTGCCCCTCACATTGATGTCAGCTTCTAGTCTAGCCACGCTGCAGTGGGAGACGCCCGCTCAGCAGGAGGAGATCGTGAACATCATTGGTTCCGTAGCCCTGGTCACAGGGTCGAACC
>NZ_CAXVWM010000038.1:0-48068 GCF_964263775.1 Agreia sp.
CCACCTGATTCAACAAGAAAAGGGCCCCCTCTCGAATCGAGAGGGGGCCCGTGTGGTCGGGGTAACAGGATTTGAACCTGCGACCTCGTCGTCCCGAACGACGCGCGCTACCAAGCTGCGCCATACCCCGATCAGCCCGAAGGCCTCAATCATTCTAGCCGATCTCGGCGGGTGCTGCGCGCACGCGGTCAGCGTGAGGGCGTGAGCGTCAGCAGCGTTGCCTCGGGAAGGCAGGAGAACCTGAAAGGCGCGTAGATCGACGTGCCCAACCCGGCAGAGACGTTGAGGTACGCCGCGCGCAGGCCATGACGCCACACGCTCAGGCCCTTGACCTGGTTTCGCGGAATGTCGCAGTTCGTGATGAGTGCACCGAAGCCGGGAACGCAGACCTGGCCGCCATGGGTGTGACCGGCGAAGATGACATCGGCGCCGTGGGTCACGAACGAACTGAGCACGCGTTGGTAAGGGGCGTGTGCGACTCCGATCGTGAGGTCGGCGGAGTAGTCGTCGTCTTCGTTCTCGCGCAGCTCGTCGAGGGCTCCCGGGATTCGGTCGAGCCGGTCGTAGAGTCGATGCGGGTCGTCGACGCCGAAGAACTCGATGCGGGTGCCCTTGACGACCAGGCTCGTGGCCCGGTTGTTCAGGTTCTGCCAGCCGAGGTCGGCGAAGGTGCTCTCAAGCCGCTTCGTGTCGAGACGCGTCGGGTCGCGATGCAGCTTCGACGGGCCCATGAAGTAGCGCAGGGGACTCTTGAATGTCGGTCCGAAATAGTCGTTCGACCCGTTCACGAAGACGCCGGGGATGCCGCGGAACGGCTCGAGCGCATCGCGCACGGAATCGTAGGCGTCGGTATGACCGAGGTTGTCGCCGGTGTCGACGATCAGGTCGGGTTCCAGCAGCGCGAGCCGCCTCACCCATTCCTGCTTGTCGCGCTGCCACGGCGCCATGTGCAGGTCTGAGAGGTGCAGAACCCGGATGTCTGCCGAACCGGGAGGAAGAACGGGTGCCGACACGCGGCGCAGGGTGAAGAGCCGCCGCTCGACGAGTGACCCCCACGCGAAAGCCGCGGTACCGGCCGCCGCGGTCAACCCGAGGGCTGTCGCGGCGACCTCGGCCGGGCGGAATGATGCCACCGGCTTAGGGCTTTTTGCAGACGACAAGAGCCACTGACGTGCTCGCGGGGTTCGCGAAGCTACCTCCGGCGGGAGTCGAGCCCAACGCCACCTTGTTGTTGCAATTGGCGTCGGTCACCTGCGTCTGAGTCGACGCCGAATACTTGAAACCGGCATTCTGAATTGCCTTTGCCGCCGCTCCGAGTTCGAGTCCCGCCACGTTGGGCACGGGTTTCAGCAGGCCGTTGCTCGTGTAGACCGTGACAGTGGCGCCCTTGGTGGCGTTCTCACCCGCGGCGGGAACGCTGCCCGCGGCGCTGCCTGCGGGCGCCTCGTTATCGGTGGCGCCGCCATCCTGGAATGTGAAGCCCGCGGCCTCGATGAGCGATTGCGCCTCGGCGATGGTCTTTCCTTGAACGGCGGGGACAGCAACCTGCGGGGCGGCCGTCAATGAACTGTTCGGGGTCGGGAACGAGCCTCCGGGGAATTTGCTGTTCGCCTGGGCCATGTATTCCCTCCAGGTGCTGAAGCGCATATCGGCCACGTTTCCGTAATCAGGAACGCTTGTGTACCGCACGGATACATCACCCACGATGTTGCCGACCCAGATGGCGGTCGCGAGCGTGGTCGACGCCCCGGCGAACCAGACGTGCTTCTCGCCGTCGGTGGTTCCCGTCTTTCCGATGAGCGGGATGCCGTCGCCTGGTCTTGCTGCCCCACCGGTACCACCGTTGACGACCGCGGCCATTGCCTGGCCCATGGCGGCCGCGACGTTCGGGTCGACGGCCTGCGAGCAGCTCGTGGCCGGAATCGGCACATCGGCGCCCGTGGCGTCGACGATGCGATCGATGGCCTTTGGCTCGCAGTACAGGCCGTTGGCGGCGATCCCTGCGTAGGCCGCCGCCACGGTGAGGGGAGCCACCTCATTGGTGCCGAGAACGCCCGAGACGTTCTGCTGCATGGGCGTGCCGTCGGCGCGGTGCATGCCGAACGACATCGCAGTCTCTGTGATGTCGCACATGTCGAGCTTCTGCGCCATGCCGATAAACGCGTTGTTCACCGATTGCGCCGTCGCCTGCACAACACTCATGGACCCTGGGGTCGACCCGCCGTCGTTGGCCGACTTGTATGGGCCTCCACCCGCTCCCTCACAACGGTTCTTGAACGTGGCCAGGTTGAACGTGCGCACGTTTCCGTTGACCTGCTCATTGATCGAATGGCCGGTCTTCAGCCAATCAGCCAAGGTGAACACCTTGTACGTCGATCCCGACGGAAACCCTGTCGACCCCCCGAACGCGTAGTCGGTGCCGAGGTTCAGCGACGTCTCATTCGGCTGCGTCGTCTCGGGATCATCGTTGAACGTCTTGTTCTGCACCATCGCAAGCACTCGGCCCGTTCCGGGCTGCACTGTGACCATCGACGAGCCGAGGTCGAGACGGTCGGTGAGCTGGGGCACGTTCGAGTTCATCGAGTTGATGGCAGCGGTCTGCAGGTCGAGGTCGAGGGTGGTGAAGATCTGATATCCGCCCGTGCGGAACTTCTGCCAGCGCGCCTCGGCGCTGTCGCCGAAGGCGGCGTCATTCTTGACGATGTACGAGACGTAGTCGCAGAAGAAACCCGCACCGATGTTGTCATTTGCTGTCTTGCAGCCGGTAGACGGCTGCACGATGTTCGGCGTTACCGGCGTGGCGATGGCTTCGTCGAACTGGGCCTGCGTGATCTTGTGCTCTTTGAGCATGGCCGGAAGGATGTTGACGTCACGACGGGCCTGGTTCTCCGTGATCTTCTCTGGTGCTTCTGCTTGGTCGATGCGCAGGCCATTCGGCTCGTTGACCATGGCAACGAGGCTGGTCGCCTGGGCCAAGCTGACGTTGGCGGCTGAGACGCCGTAATAGTACTGCGCGGCGGCCTCGATGCCGTACAAGGTGACGACGAAGTTCGACATGTTGAGGTATCCCAGAAGAATCTGGTCTTTCGTGAACTCTTTCTCGAGTCCGATCGCCAGCTTCATATCTTTGAGCTTGCGATCGACCGTGGTCTTCGTGGCGTCGTCGAAGGCCTTCTTGCGCTCTGCCTCGTCTTGGATCTCTTCGGTCTTCTGAATGAGGATGTTGCGCACGTACTGCATCGAGATCGTCGACGCTCCAGGGCCGTCGCCGCCAGCCGCAGACTGCGCGGCGGCGCGCGTAGCGGAGATGATGTCGACACCGCCATGCGTGTAGAAACGGGGGTCTTCGACCGAAACCACTGCGTCTTTCACGAAGGGCGAGATCTGATCCCACGAGACTTCTTCGCGGTTCTGGTCGAACACCGAGGCGAGGAGGACAGGGCTGCCGTCGCTGCCCGTTGCGTAGATTTCCGACTTCTGTGCGAGAACGTCAGGGCGGATGTTCGAGGGCAGGTTCTCGAACATGCCGATGGAGTTGTTCGTGGCGATTCCGGTGACTGCGAGCGCGGGAGCAACCATGGCCGTGACGAGAATGCCTGCGATAGCACTCATGCCCACGATGCCGAGGATGGCTCCAACTACGCCGCTAGCCTTAGCTTTTGGGGCAGACATATGCTCGAGACTAATCGACGATGCTGGCAAATGGCCAGAAAGGAACGCGGATGCCCACCTGGGAGTACGTCACAACACCGCTCATGATTCACAACACCACGGGGATTCTGAACACCTGGGGTTCGAAAGGGTGGGAGCTCGTGCAGATCGTCACGGGCCCCGAAGGCGGCCTCGTCGCCTACCTGAAACGCCCGATCGCCACCGAGAAAGAGGGCTCCTGATGAGCGTCGTCGCCGCGCGCCTTGCCGAGCTCGGCATCGTCATCCCCACGGTCGTGCCCCCCGTCGCCGCCTACATTCCGGCCGTGATCTCGGGCAACCTCGTCTTCACCGCCGGCCAGTTGCCGTTCGTAGACGGCAGCCTCGAGTACGCGGGCAAGGTGGGAGATGGCCATGAGCTGGTCTCGCCCTCGATCGCCAAGTCACTCGCGCAGACCTCCGTTCTCAATGCACTCGCAGCGGTCGAGAACGTGATCGGATCGCTCGACCGGGTCACGCGAGTCGTGAAGGTGACCGGATTCGTCGCATCCGACCCGTCGTTCACGGGCCAGCCCGGCGTCATCAACGGCGCGTCTGAATTTCTCGTCGACCTGTTCGGCGACCGGGGCATCCACGCACGCTCGGCCGTGGGCGTCGCCGCCCTGCCGCTCGACGCCCCGGTCGAGATCGAGGTGATTGTCGAGTTCGCCTAGGCGCCTCGACGGGTCACTTCAGTCTATCGGTGATGACCTGCATCACCTGCGTGTCTGCGAGGGTCGTGGTGTCTCCGACCTCACGACCCTCCGCGACGTCTTTGAGGAGGCGTCGCATGATCTTGCCAGAGCGGGTCTTGGGCAGTTCGGCGACCAGGAAGACGGTGCGTGGCTTGGCGATCGCGCCGATCTGCTCGGCGACGTGGGCGCGGAGCAGGGCGGATGCCTCCTCCGCCGTGGCAACGTCGGCCTGGCTCGTTCGCACGATCACGAACGCGACGACCGCCTGGCCGGTGGCCTCGTCTTCGGCGCCCACGACTGCCGCCTCGGCGACCATCGGATGCGACACCAGGGCCGACTCGATCTCGGCCGTCGAGAGTCGGTGCCCCGACACATTCATGACGTCGTCGACGCGGCCGAGCAACCAGAGGTCGCCGTCTTTATCCCGTCGGGCCCCGTCGCCGGCGAAGTACTTGTCGCCGAACTTCGCCCAGTAGGTCTCCGCGTAGCGATCCGGGTCGCCCCAGATTCCCCGCAGCATCGACGGCCACGGCTCGCTCACCACGAGCAGCCCGCCCGAGTCGAGCCCGACGTCGTTTCCGTCGTCATCGAGCACCTCGATGCGGATGCCCGGAATCGCGACCTGCGCGGAGCCGGGCTTCAGGGTGGTCACCCCGGGCAGGGCCGAGACCATGATCGCGCCCGTCTCGGTCTGCCACCAGGTGTCGACGATGGGGGTCTCGCCGCCGCCGATCACGTCGCGGTACCAGATCCACGCCTCGGGATTGATCGGCTCGCCCACCGAGCCGAGCAGGCGCAGGCTCGTCAGGTCGAACTGCGCAGGTATCTGTCGGCCGGACTTCATGAACGACCGGATGGCGGTGGGTGCGGTGTAGAAGATGCTCACGCCGTATTTCTGGATGATCTCCCACCAGCGGCCGGGGTGGGGCGAGTCGGGCGTTCCCTCGTAGAGCACCTGGGTGGCGCCGTTGGCGAGGGGGCCGTAGACGACATAGCTGTGGCCCGTGATCCAGCCGACGTCGGCGGTGCACCAGTAGACATCGGATTCTGGGCGCAGGTCGAAGACGGACTGGTGCGTGAACGCCGCCTGCGTGAGATAGCCGCCCGAGGTGTGCAGGATGCCCTTCGGCTTGCCGGTGGTTCCGGAGGTGTAGAGGATGAAGAGTGGATTCTCGGCCGGGAACGGCTTCGCCACGTGCTCATCGTCGACGGCCACCATCTCGTCGTGCCACCAGAGGTCGCGGCCTCGGGTCCATTCCACGTCGTTGCCGCCGCGTTTCACGACGAGCACGTGCGAGACGGTGCTTTCGCCGCCAGCCGCCAGGGCGGCATCCACCGCCTGTTTCAGCGGGAACACCGAACCCTTGCGGTAGCCGCCGTCGGCCGTGATGACGAGCTTGGCGCTCGCGTCGTCGATGCGGCTGCGCAGGCTCTCGGCGCTGAACCCGCCGAACACCACGGAGTGCACGGCGCCGATGCGGGCGACGGCGAGCATGGAGATCACGGCCTCGGGAATCATCGGCAGGTAGATCGCCACTCGATCGCCCTGACCGATGCCGAGGCTGGTCAGCAGATTGGCGGCACGTTTCACCTCGCTGGTGAGCTCGCTGTAGGTGAGACTGCGGGCATCGCCGGGTTCGCCCTCCCAGTGCACGGCGACGCGGTCGCCGTTGCCCGCGAGCACATGGCGGTCCAGGCAGTTGTAGGCCACGTTGAGGGCGCCGTCGTCGAACCACTTCGCGAAGGGAGGATTCGTCCAGTCGAGAGTTCGGGTGAAGGGCGTGTGCCAGTGCAGCAGTTCGCGCGCACGGTCGGCCCAGAATTGCAGGCGATCGCTCTCTGCCGCCTCGTACAGGGCCGCGGTGGCGACGGCATTCGCCGAGAACTGCTCAGAGGGCGGAAACCTGCGGGCCTCGTGCAGAAGATTGTCGATGGGCTTGCTCATGGGGTTCTATTCGCTCCTTTGCGACGGCTGCTGCCAGCTTAGCCAGCCCCGAGAACGGCTCGCGGTGCGAAGCTTCGTCCTTCGGAAATGTGGTCCGATCGGGGCCCGCTGAGAAAAAGCTGAGGAAAGTTGCGGTTACGTTGCAGGCGAGTAAAATCATTTGCACTGGACCTCGTTTCCAGATGCAATGCACTACGGATTCCCCCAATCCAGCGTTGCTACGGCGGCACCTTTTCCCCCCATTAGGTGCCGCCCCTTCTTCTTAACCCGCCATTCTCCTGTGCTCGACCACCGCGTGGTCATCATCTCCTCCTCCACAGGAGGCCGTCCGGCACAGCGTTCACACTCGTCGGCACCCGGCATCGATTGCCGTGCAGCACGCTTCTACGGTTGTGATCATGGCACGCGGACAGAACACGGACGAAGACCCCGACGAGGCAGCGCAGAGGCGCGAACCCTTCGTCGCCTTTCCCGTGCTGAGCGCGCCACGGCCCGTGCCCGCACCGTCCCCGGGTGCGGGCACGGCCCCCCCTGCCTCTGCTGAGCGTCCGGTCGCCGCCGGCCCCCGCAGCCGTGTCGGCGCATCCGATTTCGGCCCGCTCGCCCGGTACGTCAGCGACCCTGCGGTGACCGACATCTTCGTGAACGGCCCCGACGACCTGTGGATCGACAGGGGAGCGGGGCTCGTGCGGCAGTCGGAGTGGTCGTGCCCCAGCGAGGCAAGACTGCGTGAACTGGCCGTAGCGATCGTGGCCTGCGGGGGCCGTCACATCGACGAAGCGACGCCGTGCGCCGATGTGAGATTGCACGACGGCATCCGAGTGCATGCTGCGCTTCCCCCGATTGCGCCGAAGGGAACATTGCTCTCCATTCGCATTCCGCCGCTCGACCGGCCAAAGCTCGACTCATTGGCGGCATCAGGACTGTTCGGCGACGGCGCCGAGGCCGAGAGTGCCCGCGCGTTCATCGACGAGGCCGTACGCGATCGCGCCAACCTGCTCATAACAGGCGCCGGGGGCAGCGGCAAGACCACGCTCCTGTCGGCCCTTCTCGCCGCGGCGGATGCCGCTGACCGCATCATCGCGGTCGAAGACGTGGCCGAGCTTCGCGTGCAACATCCGCATTTCATCGCGCTCGAAACCCGGCAGCCGAATCTCGAGGGCGCGGGCGGGGTCGGTCTCGATCGACTGCTGCGAGAGGCCCTGCGCATGCGCCCCGACAGGCTTGTTCTGGGCGAGTGCAGGGGCGGCGAGATCCGCGAACTGCTGTCGGCGCTGAACACGGGGCACGACGGTGGCGCCGGAACACTGCACGCGAACTCCCTCGACGACGTGCCGGCGCGTCTCGAAGCACTGGGCTCCCTCGCCGCGATGAGTCCCGAAACCGTGGCCAGGCAGGCCGTGAGCGCCATCGGTCTCGTTCTTCACCTCGAGCGCCGCGGTGCCAACCGGCGTCTGGATGCCGTGGGCCGGTTCGGCATCGACTCGGCCGGTCGGCTACGGATCGACTCGGTCAGTTGACAGTTGCCGATGCCCTTGCCGTCGAGTCCGTCGCGTCAGTTGTGCAGCGACTGGCCGTGATGCTCGGCGCCGGCGTTGCGCCGACGAACGCGTGGCGCTACCTGGGCGACGTCGATGGATTTCGAGACGGCGTCGTCGACGCGGTCGCACGAGCGATCGCACACGGCGGTTCGATTCCCGCAGCGATCGCCGGTGCACTCTCATCGGCTGAACGCGAGCAGTCGAGTTCGGCCTGGCGGGCGGTCGCAGCCTCGTGGTTCGTGGCGAACGAGAGCGGAGCCCCGCTCGCGTCGAGCCTGCGCGAAACGTCCGAGACGCTGCGCCAGCTCGGGCAACTTCATCGTGACGTCGACGCTGCGCTGGCCGGCCCGCGCTCCACGGCGCGATTCGTCGGCGTGATGCCCCTGCTCGGGCTGCTCTTCGGAACGCTTCTGGGGTTCGACACGATCGGGGTGCTGGTGGGCACGGTGCCGGGGGTCTGCTGCCTGGTCGTCGGCGCACTCCTGTCGGTGGCCGCGGTGCGGTGGACATCCCGGCTCGTCACGCGCGCACGGCCGAGCGAATCGTCGCCTGGCCTCACCGCCCAACTCGTGGCCATCGGCCTCGCCGGCGGAGGATCCCTGGCACGCGCTCGCGACCTGGCGACCGAGGCGCTCGAACTGCACGGGCTCGGCGAACCCGATGATGTGGCGCGCATCGACCAGGTGCTCGAACTGTCCCGAGTCGCTGGAGTCCCGGCAGCCGAACTGCTGCAGAGCGAGGCCCGCCAGATCAGACGCGAGGCGACGAGCCGAGCGCAAACGCGCGCAGCGTCTCTCGCCACGACGCTCATGATTCCGCTCGGAGTGTGTGTTCTGCCGGCTTTCATGCTCTTGGGCGTCGCGCCGATGATGATCGCCGTCTTCTCCTCCACCATGGTCGAACTCTCGTGAGACGACACAGTCTTCTCCCGCGGGCCGAGAATGCTTCGGCCCACCCGGGATGCTTGGTTCATTCACCGCTCGTGCCGAAACCGAAAGAGAGCGAACAACTATGAGCGAACAGACCGTGATCACCCGTCGAATGCCGTTGAACGCCAGCGCGGCACTGCGCACGTTCAGCGACGACGAGGGCGCTGCGACAGCCGAGTATGTGATCGCCACCATGGCGGCAGTGGGCTTGGCGGGCCTTCTCGTCATGATCCTCCGCGGCGATGCGGTCAAAGAGATTCTGATGGACCTCGTGCGCACCGCCTTGAGCGTCGCGGGATAGTCGGGAGCTTTCGATGCAGCAGATCCCCGTGCGCGCAATTCGCGCACTCACGAGAGACGACGGCAGCGTCACCATGGAGTTCGTCACGGTGCTTCCGGCCGTCCTCATCATCGTGGCAGCCGTCCTCGGGGGCTTCCAGCTCATCGTGCAGCAGATGCGGGTCGCCGATGCAGCGTCGTCGGCGGCCCGCTTGCTCGGCCGCGGTGACGACGTCGGCGCCGACGAGACCGTCAGGAAACTTCTCGGCAGCAACGCGGCACTCGAATCTCGAAGCGACGGCCGCTTCGTCTGTGCGACCGTCACAGTGCCGGCGGTCGTGGGGCCATTCGCCATCGCGGTCGTTCCCGTGGCTTCTACCACGTGCGCGCTGGGAGGCGGGCAGTGAATTCCCGGGTTCGCTGGGCCTGCGACCGAGGGGCGGGAGGGGTTTTGGCCCTGGCGATCGCCGCCGGAGCACTGGCCTTCTCGCTCCTCGCGCTGTCGCTCTTCTCCGTGATACCCGCAAAGGCGGCGGTCAACGCCGCCGCAGACTCGGCCGCCATCGCGGCTGCTGAAAGCGCGTCGGCATCCTCGGTCGCGCAGGCATGCGCCATCGCCGACCAGGCGGCGTCACTGAACAGGGCGACGCTGCTTCGCTGCGAGGTGGCAGGAGGCGAGGCCACCGTGACCGTGGGCCGGCAGATCCTCGAGACCACGTTCTCAGTCACCGCTCGTGCCGCAGTGCCGCGGCCAGAGGCGACGGCCGCCAACGGCGCGATCCCTGCCGCAGACCTGGTGCTGGTCTCCTATCCGGGTGTGCGAGAAAGCCCCGCCGTGTACCTTCGAGCCGATGCGGCGGCCGCGCTGCTGCAGTTGCTCGAGGCGTATCACGCCCAGACCGACGACTACCTTCCTGTCGACGAGGGCTATCGCAGTCTCGAAGATCAACACAGGCTATTCGACCAATACGGCTGGCCACGCGCGGCAATTCCGGGAACGTCGAACCACGGAGAGGGAATTGCTGTCGACTTCGTGAATCCGCCCGTCGTGCGGGGCGCGACCTCGCACTCCTGGCTCGCTGCAAATGCGGCGCGGTTCGGGTTCTCACCGCTGACCGATCCCGATGAACCGTGGCATTGGGACTACACGAGGTGACCCGTGGCCGGTCAGCCCAGCTGGGCTTCGATGAATCGATAGTCGACCGCAGACGGCAGGGCCGCGCTCTGACCCTCGCCGTTGTACTCGACTCCGCTGCCACGCATATAGAGGTAGCGCTTCGCGCTTCCCGCAGGAATCTCGATACGGGCCAGAGGCTCGCCCGCCTCGGAGAAGTCCGTACGCACCGTGCGGCCCTCGAGCGGCCCGTTCGTGAGTTTGGCGGTGTAGCTTCCGAATACGGTCGATGCCATGATGCATCCTCTCCTCTGAGGTGGCTTCCCATCTTCCTCGCCTGCGCGATATGCGCAAGGCCCCGTGCGCGTTGCCGGCAGCTGTGCAATTAGGTAATCAGGGTAAAGGGGTGTGTATGGTGTGGCAGATGGGCCGTCAAGGCCCGCCGAACCCCGCTGACGACGCTTACCCGAGATCGCGGCGAGTGGTTCGATTCTCAATCTCTTGCTGAGGAGCACAGTGCCAGGCCCGAAAAAGCTCGTGATCGTCGAGTCCCCGACCAAAGTCAAATCCATCGCACAGTATCTCGGCGACGGTTTCGAGGTGCAGGCGTCCGTCGGTCACATCCGCGACCTCATCGAGCCCAAGAACCTTCCGGCCGAACTCAAGACCGGCTCTCTCGGCAAATTCTCGGTCGACGTCGAAAAAGGGTTCGCGCCCTACTACGTCGTCAGCGACGCCAAGAAGAAGACCGTCGCCGAACTGAAGAAGGCCCTCGCCGGTGCCAGCGAGCTCTACCTCGCTACAGATGAAGACCGCGAAGGCGAGGCCATTGCCTGGCACCTCCTCGAGGTCCTGAAGCCCAAGGTTCCGGTACACCGCATGGTGTTCCACGAAATCACCCGCGAGGCCATCGAGAAAGCGCGCGACAACACACGCCAGATCGACGGCGCCCTCGTCGACGCCCAAGAGACCCGACGAATCCTCGACCGCCTCTACGGCTACGAGGTGTCGCCGGTGCTGTGGCGCAAGATCGGTCCAGGCCTGTCTGCCGGCCGGGTTCAGTCCGCGGCGACGAGGTTGGTCGTCGAGCGCGAGCGCGAGCGTCTCGCGTTCACGGCGGCAGGTTATTGGGATCTCACCGCCCAGTTCTCTCCCGAACTCGAACAGCTGTCGAAGTCCGAAGGCTTCGAGTCGAGGCTCGCCCGCGTCAATGGAGAACGCATCGCCTCCGGCCGTGACTTCGACGAGAACGGCGCGCTCAAGTCGAAGGCCACGCCCCTCGACGAGGCCGGCGCCACAGCGCTCGCGGCGGCACTCGCCGCTCCCGGCGTCGACATCACCGTCGCGTCTGTCGACTCCAAGCCCTACACCCGCCGCCCCGCCGCGCCCTTCACCACCTCGACCCTGCAGCAGGAGGCCTCGCGAAAGCTGCGCTTCTCTGCGCGACAGACCATGAGCGTCGCCCAGTCCCTGTACGAGAACGGGTACATCACCTATATGCGAACCGACTCGCCGTCGCTGTCGCAGCAGGCGCTCAATGCCGCTCGGTCGCAGGCCAAATCGCTGTACGGCGCAGACACCGTTCCCGACAAGCCCCGCCTCTACGCGGGCAAAGGCAAGAACGCCCAGGAGGCCCACGAGGCGATCCGTCCTGCGGGCGAGACATTCCGCACCCCCACGCAGCTGTCATCGACCCTTCGCGGCAACGATTTCAAGCTCTACGACCTGATCTGGAAGCGTACCGTCGCATCGCAGATGGCCGACGCGAAAGGTGTGACGGCATCCGTCACCATCGCGGCAGGCCCCACGGTCGTCGAAGGCATGACGAAGCCCGCGCTCGCGGAGTTCACGGCAAGCGGAACGGTCATCACGTTCCGTGGCTTCTTGCACGCCTACGAAGAGGGCCAAGACGAAGACCGCAACGGCCTGGCCGAGCCTGCCGAGGCCAAACTTCCTCCGTTGAAAGAAGGCCAGCTGCTGCGCGCCATTTCGGTCGACGCAGCGGGCCACGAGACGTCGCCGCCACCCCGCTACACGGAGGCGAGCCTGGTGAAGACGCTCGACGAACTCGGCATCGGCCGCCCGTCGACCTACGCGTCGATCATCTCCACCATCATCGACCGGGGCTACGTGTCTCCGCGAGGTCAGGCGCTCGTGCCGAGCTGGATCGCATTCTCCGTCGTGCGTCTCCTCGAGGACTACTTCGGCGACCTGGTCAACTACGACTTCACGGCGACGCTCGAGAACGACCTCGACCGCATAGCCGGGGGAGAAGAAGACCGGGTCGATTGGCTGAACGGCTTCTACTTCGGCAACGAGGGGCACCGGGGACTGCGCAACGTCATCGACAACCTCGGTGACATCGATGCGCGTACCGTCAATTCGGTCGTCATCGCATCCGATATCACGCTTCGCATCGGCAAGTACGGTCCCTACCTCGAGGTGCGTGAAAAGGGCGCGGAAGAAGACGCCGTGCCCCGACGGGTCAATATTCCCGCAGACCTGGCGCCCGATGAGTTGACCGAATCCAAGGCCCGAGAGCTCATCGATGCGCCGGTGGTCGTCGATCGAGTCATCGGGGTCAACCCCGAAACGGGCAAGAACGTCGTCGCCAAAGACGGCCGGTTCGGGCCGTACGTCACGGAGATCGACCCCGAACCCGAGGCTTCGGCCGAGGGCGCCGCGCCTGCGGCGGAAGCAGCTCCGGTGGTCGTCGGCGACGGTCCTGCCAAGAAGGCCCCCGCCCGCAAGGCTGCGGCGAAGAAGAGCGCAGCCCCCAAGCCCCGCACCGCCTCGCTGTTCAAGTCGATGGATCTGGCCACGATCGACATCGAAACAGCGCTTCGCCTGCTCGACCTTCCGCGCGTCGTCGGTGACGACCCCGAATCGGGTGAGCCGATCACCGCGCAGAACGGCAAATTCGGCCCGTATCTGAAGAAGGGTGTCGACACCCGCTCGATCACGAGCGAAGACCTCATCTTCGAGATCGACCTGCCCGGTGCGCTCGAGTTGTTCGCCCAGCCGAAGTACGGCGCCCGGCGCGCCTCGTCGGCCCTCAAGGAGTTCGAGGCCGACCCCGAGAGCGGCAAGCCGATCCGCATCAAAGACGGTCGCTTCGGTGCCTATGTCACAGACGGGGTGACGAACGCGACGATTCCGAAGGGCGAGACCGTCGACGAGGTCGACTTCGAGCGGGCCGTGCAGCTGTTGGCCGACAAACGAGCCAAGGGCCCTGCTGCTCCGCGCAAGACAGCGGCGAAAAAGGCTCCGGCCAAGAAGCCCCTGGCCAAGAAGCCCGCGGCCAAGAAGCCCGCCGCCAAGAAGCCCGCGGCCAAGAAGCCCGCCGCCGAGAAGGTTCCCGTCACGAAGGCGGCCGGTGCCACTGCGGACTCGACGGGCGCGGCCGCACCTGCTGCGCGCAAGGCTCCTGCGAAGAAGGCTCCGGTCGCGAAGGCCGCTCCGACGACGTGACCGCACCCGGACTCTTCATCACGCTCGAGGGCGGCGACGGCTCGGGCAAATCCACGCAGGCCGCGCTCCTCGAGAAGTGGCTCGACGGCAAGCATCGCAGGGTGATGCGCACCCGCGAGCCGGGAGGAACCGAATTCGGAGCGGAGGTGCGAGAGATCGTGCTGCACAGCCGCGGCGACATCAGCCCCCGGGCCGAAGCGCTGCTGTATGCGGCCGACCGCGCGCACCACATCGGCACTAAGGTCCGGCCCGCCCTCGAGCGCGGCGACGTCGTGATCCAAGACAGGTACCTCGATTCGTCGGTCGCGTACCAGGGCGCGGGGCGAGTTCTCGACTCCGGCGAGATCAAAGAGTTGTCGCTCTGGGCGGCCGAGGGACTGCTTCCCGACCTCACGATTTTGCTCGACCTCGATGAAGACGAGGCGCGATCCCGTCTCGACGGCTCGCGCTCCCGCTTCGATCGACTCGAGAGCGAGAAGAGCGATTTCCACGCTCGGGTGCGAGCCGCGTTTCTCGCTTTGGCCGACGCGGAACCGTCGCGATTTTTGGTTCTCGACGCCGCACAGCCGCCCGAGTCGCTCGCAGCTCGCATCCGCGAGGCCGTGGAGCCGCTACTCGGAGATGAGCCGACGGGAACGGACGCATCCTGAAGGGTCTGTCGCTGGCGCCGGGTAGGTTGTGTCTATGACGGTGTGGGACGACTTGACTGGCCAAGACGAGGCGATCGCCGTCTTTCGAGCCGCCGCAGACCCCGCGAACTCCGGCGACGCGATGACGCATTCCTGGCTCATCACCGGACCGCCGGGTTCGGGTCGCTCGAACCTCGCCTACGCATTCGCCGCCGCCCTGCTCAGTCGGCACGGAGCCGACGGAGACCCGGCCACGACGCGTCAGGTCGATGCGCGCACCCATCCCGATTTGGCCGTGCTCACTACCGAGAGGGTCATCATCTCGATCGATGAGGTGCGCAGGCTCGTGTCGAGTTCGCAGTTCTCACCGTCTGTCGGTCGCTACCGGGTCATGGTCATCGAAGACGCCGATCGCATGGTCGAGCGCACCAGCAACGTGCTGCTGAAAGCTCTCGAAGAGCCCCCCGAGCGAACGGTGTGGATTCTCTGCGCACCGAGCGAGGCCGACCTCATACCCACCATCCGGTCGCGGGTGCGATCGGTGCGTCTCCGCGTTCCGAAGGTCGACGAGGTGGCGGCTCTCATCCAGAGGCGCGACGGGGTCGAGGCGCAGGTCGCAGAGCGCGCGGCTCGTGAGGCGCAGAGCCACATCGGCATGGCCCACCGTCTCGCCACGAACGACGAGGCGCGCGCCCGACGCGACGAGACCCTGAGCCTGGCCCTCGGCATCCAGAACGTGCCGCAGGCAGTGGTCGCGGCCGCGAGGCTCATGGAGATCGCGGGTGACGACGCCAAGGCCATCACTCTGGAGCGCGACGCCGAGGAGCGAGAGAGCACGCTGCGGTCGATGGGAGTCGAGGTGGGGCAGGCCGTTCCGTCGGCCCTCCGCTCGCAGATCAAGACCCTCGAAGACGATCAGAAACGGCGGGCGACCCGCAGCCTTCGCGACGGACTCGACCGCATCCTCGTCGACCTCATGTCGCTCTACCGCGACATCCTCCTCGTGCAACTGCGATCAGAGCTGCCGACCATCAACTCTGCGATCCAGTCGCGCCTCGACGACGTCGCGCGCAGCAGCGACCCGACCGACACCCTCGCCGTGCTCGACGCGTTCGCCATCGCGCGCCGTCGCATCTCGGCCAACGTCGCACCCGCTCTCGCGCTCGAGGCTGCCCTCATCACCGTTACCCGCCAACGAAGGACCACTCCGTGACAGTCAAGACATCGCGCCGCGCGCGACGGTTCGCCTCCCTCTTCGTCGCCTCTCTCGCGGTGGCCGTTCTCGTCTCGGGATGCTCGACGTGGTTCGTCGACCGCACGTCGTCGGCCGGCAGCGGCAGACCCGTGGCCGAATCGACTCCCACGGGAGAAGACGTCGATGCCGACCTTCGCCCGTTCTACGACCAGGTTCTCAACTGGACGGACTGCGGAGACGGCTTCCAATGCGCCGATGCCACGGCGCCGCTCGACTGGCAGAATCCGTCGGCATCCGAGATCACCCTGGCGCTCGTCAAGCACCCGGCCAGCGGCCCCGGCCCGCGACTCGGCTCCTTGCTGGTCAATCCCGGCGGCCCGGGCGGCTCCGGATACGGCTTCGTGAAAGACAGTCTCGACTTCGCGGTCGGTGACGCCCTGCAGGCGCAGTACGACGTCGTCGGATTCGATCCGCGCGGCGTCGGGCGTTCGTCGGCCGTCACCTGCCTCACCGACGCCGAAATGGACTCCTACCTCTACGACATCCTTCCCGGTGGACGCGGATCGCAGGAATGGCTCGACGCCTATACGGCGTCGTCGACCCAATTCGCCGCGTCGTGCGACAAGAACAGTGCCGAGCTGCTGGGGCACGTCGACACGGTGAGCTCGGCGCGCGACCTCGATCTTCTGCGCGCCACGCTCGGTGACAGTTCGCTCAACTACCTCGGCTACTCCTACGGAACGTTCCTGGGTTCCACCTACGCCGAGCTCTATCCGCAGAAGGTGGGCCGGCTCGTGCTCGACGGCGCGCTCGACCCGACCTCGAGCAACTTCGATGTGAGCATCGGACAGGCCGTCGGCTTCGAGAACGCGATGAAGGCGTATCTGACCGACTGCCTCACGAAATCGTCGTGCCCATTCGAGGGCAGCGCCGACGACGGCATGGCCAAGATCGGCGAGCTGCTCGCGCAGGTCGACAGCAGCCCGATCAGAGCGAGCGACGGGCGCGAACTCGGCTCATCGAGCCTGCTCACGGCCATCATCTACCCCCTCTACGATGCCACGGCCTGGGACTATCTCAGCGACATGTTCGCCGACGTCTTGGCCGGCAACGCCGACTACGCGATGCAGTTCGCCGACGGCTACAACGGTCGCGACCCGGACGGCAGCTACGCCGACAACTCGACCGAGGCGTTCACGGCGATCAACTGTCTCGACTACGAGTACACGACCGACCCGGTCGTCGTGCAGAAGCAGAACGCCGATCTCGTCGCCGCGGCCCCGACCATCGGGCCCTGGTGGAGCTACGGTGACATCTCGTGCACCGTCTGGCCCGACAAGACCGCCCGCACCCCGCACGCCGTCACGGCGCAGGGTGCGGCACCGATCATCGTCGTCGGAACGACCGGCGACCCCGCCACCCCCTACGAGTGGGCGCAGGGACTCGCCGGGCAGCTGTCGAGCGGCCAGCTGGTCACGTTCGTGGGAGAGGGCCACACGGCCTACGGGTCGTCGAGTTGTGTCAAAGACGTGGTCGACGCCTACTTCATCAGCGGAACCGTGCCGGCGTCCGATCCACGGTGCACGAGCTGACGATGACGGAGGCACCCGGCTGCAGCGAGTGCCCCGTCGGGCGGCTGCGGGCGCTCCGACGCGTGTCAGCGAGACGCGTGAACATCGGGTAAGATTTGTTGCTGTGCCATTCGCTCGCGAAATGCGGTGGCCAGGCCGCCTTAGCTCAGTCGGTAGAGCGATTCACTCGTAATGAATAGGTCATCAGTTCGATTCTGATAGGCGGCCCCATTTTGAGAGGCCCGGCGTATGCCGGGCCTCTTCTGGTTTTCGGCGTTCGACACACGTGGTGACGATCGTGGCGGTTTGCCACCCATTCGGGTGCGGTCGAGACGCCGTTCATGTTGCTGCAACCTGCCGGATCACTGCACGCATCACTGTGGGATCGCTCTCGATCGAGGGCCTTCACAACACCCGATGCAACCTCAAGGAAACCAGTGCCCTTCTCAGTTCTCCACGCACCCTCCCGACTGGGCCTCATGCGCGCCGGCGCTGCGGCCGTCGTCGGAGCGGTCAGTCTCTCGCTCCTAACGGGTCTTCCCGCGGCGCAGGCTGCCCCCGCCGACGACCTTGGTTCGCGCTTCACGCTCGCCGTGCTTCCCGACACCCAGTTCTACTCGCGCTACTCCTCAGATCAGTTCCAGCCCCGCTACGGAAAAGACCCGTTCCAGGTGCAGACCGAGTGGCTCACGGAGAATCGCGACGAGCTCAACATCCCCTTCGTCACGCACGTCGGCGATGTCGTCGATCAGGCGGGCCAGGAGCGGGAATGGGTCGCGGCAGACGAAGCGATGCGCGCCTTCGACGATGCGGATGTCCCCTACTCGATCCTGCCGGGCAACCACGACGTACTCGATTCGAACGACGACCTCGACGACACGCAGTACGACCTGAGCCGCGAGCCTTTCCTCAAGTGGTTCGGACCGACGCGGGCCGAGACCGTGTCGACGTTCGAGGGCAGCGATCCCACCGGGCTGAACCAGTTCCACGTCTTCGAGGCGCAGGGCCAGCAGTATCTCGCCCTCTCGCTCAGCTGGCGTGTCTCGGACGCCACAATCGCATGGGCGGATTCGGTTCTCGCGGCCAACCCGACCCTCCCGGTGATCCTCACCACCCACCAGGTGATCGACATCGAGGCGGATGGCATCTCACCGAAAGAGACGGATTACGGCCTCGAGCTTTGGGAGAAGTTCATCCGGAGCAACGACCAGGTCTTCATGACTATCAACGGCCACTTCCACGGTGAGTCGAGCCTCGTCAAGACGAACGACTTCGGCCACCCTGTCGTGCAGATCGTCATCGACTACCAGATGGCATACGAGGGCGGCGACGGCTATCTCGGGCTGTTCGAGTTCGACCTGAGCAACGGCCGCATCAACTTCCAGACCGCGTCTCCGTGGGTCACCTGGAAGCCGCAGGAGAAGCTGACCAGCTACGACCAGCCCTTCCTCGAAGGGGTGAACCAGCAGTTCACGATTCCTCTCGATTTCGCGACGCGCTTCGCGGGCTTCGCTCCAGGATTCACGACCGGCCCGGCCGATCAGCCATCGCTGACGCAGAAAGCTCGAGACATTCTGCTTGACGGCTTCACTGGTCCCGACCCCGTCTCGACCGAGGCACCCGGCAACACCGAGGACTATGTCGACGTTGCGGGCACGCTCGCGCACTGGCGCTTCACCGGCCAGTCAGGGGTCGTCGCCGAAGGTCAGACGGTGACCGATGTCGCCGGCGACAACGACATGACCCGGGTGAGCCTCGCCGACTCGGGCGCTACGAACGCCGCTGTGGGCGACGTCGCGATCGGCTCCGACCACGCGTACCTCTCGTCTGACGACTCGAGCGTCTGCTTCGCGAACGCCGACCGCAACAACTCGCGGTACAGCTACTTCGAGACGGCAAGCGATGCATCCATCAACGACGAGTCCTTCGACAATGGGTACACGATCGAGTCGTTCCTCAAGATCGACAAGTCTTGGACCTCCAGCAACAACCAGTGGATGATGGCGCTGATCCGCGCGGGCAACCGCAACGAGATGCCCGGCGTTCCGTACAACCGCTGGGGCAATGGCGGACCGGTCGTCCTCGGCCTGTCGAACCTCAAAGAATTCCAGTGGAGCGTCATCCCGAACGAGCCCGGCCTCGGCGATCGAGTCAACTGGTCGGGCGAGATCCAGCTCGACACGTGGATGCACGTCGCCATCGTGAACGACCCAACAGCTCGCACGACGACGATGTACGTGAACGGCGCACCCGTATTGCGTAACGCAACGGACAACGTGGGCCAGAGCTTCGTGCCGGATGCGCCGTGGCTGATGGGTGCGGGCATGGACTTCAACACGCCCGGGGCCGGGTGGAACGGCTGCATCGGTGAGACCCGGGTCGTCGACCATGTGCTCGACCCATCAGAGTGGTTGACCGCGCGCGCCGACCTCACCGGCCTCACTGTGACCGACGCGCCCGAGGGATCGCTTCCCGCGAGCACCCGTTTGACGACGTTCGCCGGAACCGGCCTGCCAGGAGCCGAAGTTCGCTTGTCGGGCAGTATCGCCGGCACCGACACGATCGACGAGAACGGTGCATGGTCGATAGTGCTGCCCCAGGCTCTGAGCGCCGGCGCCTACGAGGCCTCGGTCGTGCAGGCGCTCGGTACGCGCGAATCCGAGCCCGTCGCGTTCAACTTCGGTATCGATGCGCTCCCCGGCGCGACGACCCCGCCAGGATCGGATGCCGGTGCGGCGCCGACCATCCCGATCGGCGGCGCCAACGGCAGCGTTGCTCTCGCGAGTACAGGGCTGGAATTGCCGATGGGCGCGATTGTCGCGGGCTTCGTGCTCGCGCTTCTCGGTGCCGTCGTGATTCTCCGCACGCGTCGCCGAAGCACGTCGGGCGAATCTGCCCGGTAACAGCGTGTTATTCGGCACAGGGGCCATCCGGAACGCATCGGATGGTCCCTGTGCTGTACCGCGTACTATCGAGAGGTTCGCTCACAAACACAGGAGTTCGTATGCCTTCTCCATTCCGCTGGGGAATCCTCGGCACCGGCTGGATCGCCGAGATGTTCGTCACCGACCTGCACGCCACGGGCATCGAGGTCGCGGCCGTCGGGTCTCGCAGCCAGGAATCGGCGGATGCATTCGGCTCGCGCTTCGACATCGCCTCGCGTCACCCGAGTTACGACGCGCTGGTCGCCGACCCCGATGTCGATGCCATCTATGTGGCGACGCCGCATCCGATGCACGCCGAGAACGCTCTGCTCGCGATTGCGGCCGGCAAACACGTGCTGGTCGAGAAGCCTTTCACCCTCAATGCCCGTGAGGCGGCCGAGGTCGCCGAGGCAGCCCGTCGCGCCGGTGTCGTCGTGCTCGAGGCCATGTGGTCGAGATTCTTACCGTCGATGGTGCGTATCCGCGAGATCATCGCCGCCGGCACGCTCGGCGAGGTGCGAACGCTCATCGCCGACCACGACCAGCTACTGCCTTCCGACCCCGAGCACCGCATCAACAACCCCGAGCTGGGCGGCGGCGCGCTGCTCGACCTGGGCGTCTACCCCGTCTCATTCGCCGTCGACCTGTTCGGAGCACCCACGTCGGTCACGGCGAAGGGCGACAAGACGCCCACGGGCGTCGACCGGCAGGTCGCCCTGGTTCTCGAGCACGACGGCGGGGCGATCTCCGTGCTGCACACCGCGCTCGACACCCAGGGCGCCAACACGGCCACGATAGTGGGAACCGAGGGGCGCATCGAGATCGACTCCGTCTGGTACGAGCAGACGACGTTCACGGTCTACACCGGCAAAGGCAGCGAGGTCGTCGAGCGCTACGACGAGAAGGTCGCCTCGCGCGGCATGCAGTTTCAGGCCTGGGAGCTCGAACGGGTCGTCCGTGACGGCCGCGGTGAGAGCGAGCTGCTTCCGCTCGATGAAACCGTGGCCATCATGGCGGTGCTCGACGAGGCGCGTCGTCAGGTCGGCGTCGTCTATCCCGGCGAGTAGCCCGCCCGAACGAACGCCTTCGGGCCGGGTTAGCATGGAATGATGTCTGAGATCCCCGAAGCGAAGCCACGCACAGGGCCGCTGAGCGGTCTCCTTCGACGCGCCCGGCAGCGTCCGCGGCTCTTCGGCACTACGGCCGCCGCCGCGGCCCTGATCGTTCTCGGTGGCGGCGGTCTCGTGGCGGGAGCGGCCGTCGGCACTCCGAGTTCCACGGACGCCGCGCGCGTTGCGACCGTGCCGATCGCGTCGACGTCGGCCACCGCGACGCCCACTCCGACCCCCACCCCGACTTCGCGTCCCGTGCCCGCGGCGGCGCTCCCAGCTCAGCCGGTGCGCACGTGCTCGATCGCGGAGGCGGCATCCGATTCGCGCCTCGGCACATTCTCGGGCAGCGTGCGCAACGCGACAACGGGCGAGGTGCTCTACGACCACGGTGGCGGCACCTACTCCCGCACGGCCAGCGTGATGAAGGTGCTCACCAGCGCTGCGGCCCTGGCGGTTCTCGGCCCCGATCATCGCGTCAGCACGACCGTCGTCGCCGGAACCGAGCCCGGCCAGGTGGTGCTGATCGGCGGGGGAGACATCACCCTGGCCAGCGGCTCGTCGAACGTCTACCCCGGCGCAGCCAGCATGCCCGATCTCGCCGCGCAGGTGACCGCCTCGCTGGGCGGTGCGCCGGTCACCTCGATCGTTCTCGACTCCTCAGCGTTCTCGGGCGACGCCTGGCAGCCTTCGTGGAACCGCAAGGAGCTGTTCGACGGCTGGTCGAGCGAGGTGACGGCGCTTCAGGTCGACGGCGACCGCGCGAACCCGTCGAGCAGCCAGTCGACCCGCAG
This sequence comes from Agreia sp., assembly GCF_964263775.1. Lineage (NCBI taxonomy): Bacteria > Bacillati > Actinomycetota > Actinomycetes > Micrococcales > Microbacteriaceae > Agreia > Agreia sp. The sequence goes on from NZ_CAXVWM010000038.1 coordinate 21,886, forward strand.
TGAAGACCCCATCGGCCGTGCCGGTTCGGCGTTCGCGAGCGCGCTCGGGGCGTCGGGCGCGACCATCAGCCAGGGAGTTGCCCCGGGCGGCACGGCGACACTCGGGCAGGTGCAGTCGGCGCCGGTGTCGACCATGGTTCAGGACGCCCTCCTGCGCTCGGACAACACCGAGGCCGAGATGCTCGCGCGTCTCACGGCCATCACGCAGGGCTCGGGCAACTCGTTCTCGGCGCTCGGCGCATCCACCCCTGCCGCGCTCGCGAGCTACGGCCTCGACACGTCGGGCCTGGTGATCGTCGACGGCTCCGGCCTGTCCGACGACAACGGCGTCTCGCCCAACTTTCTCACCGCGTTGTTCGCCAAGATCGCCGCTCGGGAGGGCAACCTCGGCATCATCGCCGACGGCCTGCCCGTGGCCGGCGAGAGCGGAACGCTGGCCGGCCGTTTCACCGGGTCGAATTCGGATGCCGCGGGCCAGGTGATCGCGAAGACGGGCTGGATAGACACCGGCTACACCCTGTCGGGCATCATCTCCGCAGCAGACGGCTCGACCCTGACCTTCGCGTTCTTCGCTCTCGACGACGTCTCCGACAATTCGAAGCAGGCGCTCGACACCGTCACTGCTGCGGCCTATCGTTGCGGAAACAACCTGTCGAACCAGTGAACCGCCGTGCTCTACACTCAATTACTAAGCCGGCTGACTAATCGAACCGGATTCGTTGCTCGAACTGCGTAGGCAGTGTCACAGAGAGTGAGACCGCATGGGCCGCGCGCTGTTCATCATCGACGTGCAGAACGACTTCACCGAGGGCGGTGCCCTGGGCGTCGAGGGCGGGGAGGCCGTGGCGGCGGGCGTGTCGACCCTGCTGGCCGAGCACCGCGGCGCCTATGACCTGGTCTTCGCCTCGCGTGACTGGCACGACGCCGACAACGACAACGGCGGGCACTTCGCCGCCGACGAGAACCCCGACTTCGTCGACAGCTGGCCGGTGCACTGTGTCGCCGGCACCTTCGGCGCCGACTACCACGACGACCTCACGACTCAGGCGATCGACGTCCACATCCGCAAGGGCCAGGGCAAGCCGGCCTACTCCATCTTCGAAGGAACCGCGGAGGAGGGCGGCTCGGTCACCGAGCTGCTCGACGCGCACGGCATCACGGCAATCGACATCGCCGGCCTCGCGACCGACTACTGCGTACGCACCTCCGCCCTCGACGCGCTCGAGCACGGACGCGCCGTGCGCATCATCACCGACCTCGTCGCGGGGGTCACCCAGGAGTCGACCCGAAACGCGCTGGCCGAGATGGCCCGCGCCGGCGCCGACCTCGTGCTCGCCGCCCAAGTCGAGGATTAGGCCGTGCGCGTACCGCGCTGGCTGAGGATCCTCCTCCCCGCCGTTCTGATTCTCGTGTGGCTGACCGCCGCATCGATCGGCGGTCCGTACTTCGGCCGTATCGACGAGGGCTCGAGCAACGACCAGACCACCTACCTGCCCGCCAGTGCCGACGCCACCCGCGTCAGCGCCCTGCAGAAAGAGTTCACCGACTCCGACGCCATCCCCGCGATCGTCGTGTTCCGCACCGACGACGCAGCCGGGCTCACCGACGAGCAGCGCACCGGCATCCAGAACCAGATCGACGGGCTCTCGAGCGTCGACGGCGTCGCCGACGGCAGCTCGCCCGCGATCCCGTCGCAGGACGGGCAGGCCGTCGAGGCTTTCGTACCGATCGATGCCTCGGGCGAGGTGCGCGACACGGTCGACTCCATGCGCTCCTCCCTGCTGCGAGAAGGCTCGGTCGAGGGCGTGACCGCCTTCGTGACCGGCCCGGCCGGCTTCACGGCCGACATCGGCGACGCGTTCGCGGGCATCGACGGAATCCTGCTGCTGACCGCCCTCGGTGCCGTCTTCGTCATTCTCTTTCTCGTCTATCGCTCGCCGCTGCTGCCGTTCCTCGTGCTCGGCACCTCGCTCTTCGCGCTGACCACGAGCCTGCTCACGGTCTGGTGGCTCGCGAAGGCCGGGGTCTTCACGCTGAACGGACAGGTGCAGGGAATCCTGTTCATCCTCGTCATCGGCGCGGCCACCGACTACTCGCTGCTCTACGTCTCGCGCTACAAAGAGGCGCTGCGCACGCATGAGAAGCGCTGGGATGCGACGTGGGCCGCCCTGCGGGTCTCGCTCGAGCCGATCCTCGCGTCGGGCGGAACCGTCATCGCGGGCCTCCTCTGCCTGCTTTTCTCCGACCTCAACTCGAACAAGGCCCTCGGCCCCGTCTCGGCGGTCGGCGTGGCGTTCAGCGTGCTCGCGTCGCTCACACTGCTGCCCGCCCTGCTGCTGGCCTGCGGCCGAGCTTCGTTCTGGCCGTTGCGGCCGAAATACGCGGCACCGGATGGGGCGGCCGCGCGGGAAGGCAGCGAGCACGCCCGCCACGGCTTCGCCCCGCACAAGTCGGCCCACGGCGCTCCCAAGGGCTTCTGGGCGAGGCTCGAGGCGTTCATCGCCTGGCGACCCCGCACCATCTGGGTCGTCACCACGGTCGTGCTGCTGGCGGCCGGCACGGGCGTGTTGCAACTGCAGGCCGACGGCGTTCCGCAGAGCGACCTGATCCTCGGCCAGTCCGAGGCGCGCGACGGCCAGGTTGCCCTCGGCGAGCACTTTCCCGGCGGGTCCGGAAGCCCGGCGCAGATCGTCGCGCCCGAGGCCGAGCTGGCCGACGTGGCATCCGCCGTTCTCGGCACCGAGGGAGTGACCTCGCTCACGGTCACCAGCGCGAATTCGCCGTCGGGCTCGGCCACTGTCGACAGCGGCGGATCGCTGTCGGCGCCGGGCGGCGCGCAGACGCTCATCGCGGTCGAACCGACCGTCGTCGACGGCGACGTGCTGCTGCAGGCGACGCTCGCCGACGCGGCAGACTCGGATGCGGCGAAGGACACGGTACGCGAGTTGCGATCTGCGCTGGCCGATTCCTCCTCCGGCGCCCTGGTCGGGGGAGTGACCGCCACCGCCATCGACTCCGACGCGGCCAGCGTGCACGACCGCAACACGATCATCCCGATCGTGCTCGTCGTCATCCTGCTCATATTGATGCTGCTGCTGCGCTCGGTCCTCGCTCCGGTGCTGCTCGTGCTCAGCGTGGTCGTGTCGTTCGCTGCTGCCCTGGGCGTCTCGGCGCTGGTCTTCAACCACGTCTTCCGGTTCCCGGGCGCCGATCCGTCGGTGCCCCTCTACGGCTTCGTGTTTCTCGTCGCCCTCGGCATCGACTACAACATCTTCTTGATGACGCGCGTGCGGGAGGAGTCGATCGCGCATGGCACGCGGTCCGGCATCCTGCGCGGCCTCACGGTGACCGGCGGCGTCATCACGTCGGCCGGAATCGTGCTGGCCGCGACGTTCTCTGCACTCGGGGTGATTCCCGTGCTCTTTCTCGCCCAGATCGCTTTCATCGTGGCGTTCGGGGTGCTGCTCGACACGCTGCTCGTGAGGTCGCTGCTCGTCCCCGCCCTGGCCTACGACCTGGGCCGGGTCATCTGGTGGCCGAGTAAACTGGCGAAGACGCCGCAGGGCGTCGACACGCCCTCTCGCTAGCCCCGCTCAGCAGTACGGAGAACCATGACAACGACGTCCGAATCCTCGCTTCTCGCATCGGTGCCGAACCGGCTCTACATCGGTGGACACTGGGTCGACGCGGAGGGCGGGCGCACCCTCGAGGTCGACGATCCGGCGACGGGCACGTCGATCCGCTCGATCGCCGATGCCAGCCCGGCCGACGGCATCCGGGCGCTGGATGCCGCTGTCGCGGCACAGGCCGAGTGGGCGGCCACGGCCCCGCGGGTGCGCGGCGAGATCTTGCGCCGGGCGTTCGACCTGCTGCAGGAACGCAAGGCTGAGTTCGCGCTGCTGATGACCCTCGAGATGGGCAAGCCCCTGGCCGAGGCGGCCGGCGAGGTCGCCTATGGGGGAGAGTTCTTGCGCTGGTTCAGCGAGGAGGCCGTGCGCATCTCGGGTCGTTACGGTCAGAACCCCGAGGGCACCGGAACCATGGTCGTCTCACAGCGACCAGTCGGCCCGTGCTTCCTGATCACGCCCTGGAACTTTCCACTGGCCATGGCGACCCGCAAGATCGCACCGGCCCTCGCGGCGGGCTGCACCGTCGTCATCAAGCCGGCCGAGCTCACGCCCCTCACGACGCTGTTCTTCGCGAAGCTGCTCGAAGACGCCGGCCTGCCCGCCGGGGTGCTCAACGTCATCACCACGTCGGCTTCGGGTGCGGTCTCTGAGCCGATCATCAGTGACCCTCGGCTGCGCAAGCTGAGCTTCACCGGGTCGACCGGCGTGGGGCAGAAGCTCATCGCCCAGTCGGCCGCCAACGTTCTGCGCACCTCCATGGAACTCGGGGGCAACGCGCCCTTCGTCGTGTTCGACGACGCCGATCTCGAGAAGGCCGTCGACGGTGCGATGCTCGCCAAGTTCCGCAACATCGGCCAGGCCTACACGGCCGCCAACCGGTTCATCGTGCATGAGGCCGTGGCCGACGAGTTCGCCCGGCGCGTCGCCGAGCGCGTGGAGGGCCTCATCATCGGTCGCGGCACCGAGCAGGCAATCGACATCGGTCCGCTCATCAACTCCACGGCCGTCGACAAGGCCGACGGCCTCGTGCAGGATGCCGTGTCGCGAGGCGCGCGGCTCGTCACGGGCGGCAAGCGCATCGACGGCCCGGGAAGCTTCTACGAGCCCACCGTACTGTCTGGCGTCGCCGCGGGCAGCGACATCCTGCGTGAGGAGATCTTCGGGCCTGTCGTGTCGATCGTGACGTTCGCCGACGAAGACGAGGGCGTGCGGCTCGCCAACGACACGCAGTACGGTCTCGTGAGTTACGTTTTCACCACAGACCTGGCTCGTGGCCAGCGCATGATCGAGCGACTCGAGACCGGCATGATGGGCCTCAACGTGGGCGTCGTGTCGAACGCGGCGGCGCCGTTCGGGGGCGTCAAGCAGTCTGGCCTGGGTCGCGAGGGCGGACTCGAAGGAATTCACGAGTACCTCTCGACGAAGTACACGCTGATCCCGAACAGCTAGCCTCGTGTTGTAACTCGTTCAGGAGGAGAGTACCTCCGTGTGGATAGTGGCGGCGGCGGGCCGCTCCTCCTGAATTGGTTACGGGCACCACTACTCGTTGGGCGCGGGGTCGTGCCTGTCAGACCAGCAGCTGGTGTTTCGCGAGGTCTGTGTAGAGCGGTGTCGACACGACGAGTTCGGAGTGGGTTCCGACGCCCACCACGCGCCCGTGGTCGAGCACCACGATCTGGTCGGAGTCGACGACGGTCGAGAGCCGGTGCGCGATCACGATGAGCGTGCGGTTCTCGGCCACGGCGTCGATGGCCTCGCGCAGCATCTGCTCGTTCAGGCCGTCGAGGCTCGACGTCGATTCGTCGAGCAGCAGGATGGGCGGGGCCGCGAGCAGGGCCCGGGCGATGGCCAGCCGCTGGCGTTCGCCGCCGGAGAGCATCACGCCGTCTTCGCCGACCGCGGCGTCGAGCCCCTTGTCGCCGCGATCGAGCACCTCGCCGAGGTTGACCGCGTGCAGCACCTCGATGCACTGCGCATCTGTCGCGTCGGGCGACGCGAGCAGCAGGTTCTGCCGGATGGTTCCTGCGAGCACGGGCGCGTCTTGTTCGACGTAGCCGATCTGGGAACGCAGAGTCTCGCGGTCGAGCGCCTTGAGGTCGACGCCAGCCAGTCGAACGGTGCCCGAGGTCGGGTCGTAGAAGCGCTCGATGAGTGCGAGCATGGTGCTCTTGCCGGCGCCAGAGGGTCCGACCAGTGCGGTGCGCTGGCCCTGGCGGGCAGCGAAGCTCACGCCGTGCAGCACTCCCGAGGCCATGGGTCCGCCGGCGGCCACGTCTGTGTCGTCGACGGGGGTGCCCGCGTAGGCGAAGTGCACGTCGTCGAACTCGAGCGCGATGCCGTCGGATGCGATGGGCGCCGCGGACGTGCGCGCGAGCTCTGCATCGAATTGCGTCTCGACGGGCAGGTCGATGATCTCCTGGATGCGACCGAGGGCGCCGAGTGCCTGGTTCACCGAGTTGAGCGCGCCGAACGCCTGTCCCAACGGCATGATCATCATGAAGAGAAAGAGAATGAACGAGATCAGGTTGGCGATCGAGATCGACCCGTCTGCCACCCTGAAGCCGCCGACGCCGAGCACGACCAGCAAGGAGACCTGCAGTGCGATTCCGGCGATCGGCACGACGAGGGCCGAGATCTTCGCGACCTGAACGCCCATGTCGAACGCGCCGCGCGCATCCACCTCGATCGCCGCGATCTCGCGATCGCTGGCGTTCGATGCGCGCACCGTGCGAATGGCGCCAAGCGAACGCTCGACGGAGGCAGCGAGGTCGCCGACCTTCTCCTGCTGCTTGCGGCTTGCGGTGCGAACGCGCCCGGAGATGAGCACCACGGTGACGACCGAGACGGCGATGACGAGCACTGTGAGGCCGAGAAGCACGGGGTCGATGATGAGCATGGCGATGAGGGCGCCGAAGAACACGAGCGAGCCGCCGATGGCGTCGACGAGTCCCTGGGTGATGACGGCGTAGAGCAAGGTGGTGTCGCTGCCCACGCGACTCACCAGGTCGCCTGTTCTGCGCACGTCGAACTCGCGGATGGGCAGGCGCAGCATGCGGCGCACGAGCTGGCGCCGAGCAGAGAGCACGACCGCCGTGCCGGTGCGCTGCAGCAGGTAGTGCTGCAATCCGCTGATGAACCCGGAGATGACGACGAGGGCCACGAGGGCGGCGACGAGGGTGCCCAGCGGTTCGCCGGCCTGAACAACGGTGATGACCCGGCTCACGAGCAGCGGCTGGGCCAGGCTGGCGGCGGCGCCCAGGATGCTCAGAACGATGACCACGCCCAGGATCGGCCGGTGCTCTGCGAGGTACGGCAGCAGCTGGCTGAAGCGGGCGCGTGGCCCCTCATCGGGTTTAGGCGACCGACCTATCCTGCCTCGTGGTTGCGTACTCGTGCTCATGGGGAACTTTCCGGTGCGGGGAGTGGGCAGGCGCTGGGCCGCGCCGTCGACGGGGTCGACTTCGGACGCCTCTAGTAATTGTGCACCGCGTCGGGCCGACGCGGGTCACCGTGAGGTGACGACGAGGGGAGGGGGGTCGACCGGCGGCGCCGGAGGAGCGGGTGGCGGGGCGAGCAGGAGGGCCGCGAGCCTCAGGCCGCCGAGGCCGGTCGCGAGCAGCCATGCGAGCACCGCCCGGTGCGGCTCACGCCCGCGCCAGGAGCCGGCGTGGCGCCACGGAGCGCCCGGATGTATCGACATGCGCACACACTATGCCGCGAGCCTGCGAACTGCCGCACAGCGCGGTCGGGCGCTGGCGGCGGCTCACAGGCGCGTGGATGCGTGCGGTTATCGGAGTCAGGAGACGTTCGACTCGTAGTCGACGTCTTTCGTCTCCGTGCTCAGGATCAGGGCGACGAGCGTGATCACGGCCGCGGCGCTGAGGTACAGGCCGACCAGCCAGGTGCTGCCGTCGGCGAGGGTCCACAGGTAGACGGCGATGAACGGGGCGACGGCCGCGCCGAGGATGCTCGCGACGTTGTAGCTGATCGCCGAGCCGGTGTAGCGCACGTTCGTCGGGAACAGCTCCGGCAGGATCGACCCCATCGGGCCGAAGGTGAGCCCCATCAGCGTGAAACCGATGATGAGCAGCGCCATCACGCCCACGAATCCGCCGCCGAAGAGGGGCACGAAGAGCAGGCCGAACACGATGATTCCCACGGTGACCCAGATGAGCGTCGTGCGGCGGCCGAACCTCTCTGCGAGCGGGCCGGCCACCAGCGTGAAGACTCCGAAGAAGACGACACCGATGATGAGCATCACGAGAAAGTCGTTGCGCGGGTAACCGAGTCCGGCGACGAACGCATCGGCGGCGAAGGGCTTGCCGGCCTTGTCGGCGGCCGCCTGGCCCGCCTCGACCGTCGACGGCGTCGTGCCGAACGTGAGGGTGAACGTGGTCATCAGGTAGAACAGCACGTAGGTGGCCAGCATGATGAACGTGCCGAGGATGAGCGGCCGCCAGCTGGTCGTGAGTACCCGGGCGAGGGGAAGCTTCGCGACCTCGCCCTTCTCGACGACCTTCTGGAATGCGGGGGTCTCGATCAGCTTGACACGCACGTAGAGGCCCACCGCTACGAGCAGGGCGCTGCCGAGGAACGGGATGCGCCAGCCCCAGGCCGCGAAATCTTCGGGGCTCAGTGCGAGTGAGAGCCACAAGAACACGCCGTTGGCGACGATGAAGCCGATCGGAGCGCCCAACTGCGGGAACGTGCCGTAGATCGCGCGCTTGCCCTTCGGGGCGTTCTCAGTCGCCAGCAGGGCCGCGCCACTCCACTCCCCGCCGAGCCCGAGGCCCTGGCAGAACCGAAGGATGACGAGGAACGTCGGGGCGAGCACGATCCATCCGTCAGCGCTCGCCGTGGGCAGGCATCCGATCAGCACCGTCGCGATGCCCATCGTGAGCAGCGACGCCACGAGCGTGCCCTTGCGGCCGATCCTGTCGCCGAAGTGGCCGAAGATGATCGAGCCGATCGGGCGCGCGACGAACGCGGCACCGAATGCCGCGAACGAACTCAGCAGCGCGGTGGTGTCGTCGGCGTTCGGAAAGAAGAGCTTCGGAAAGACGAGAACGGCGGCCGTCGCGTAGACGTAGAAGTCGTAGAACTCGATCGACGTGCCGATGAGGCTGGCGAGAATCACGCGGGAACGCGGATTGGTCTGGGGCACGGGCGTGGTTCTGACCGGGGCTGCGGATGACATGGCGGGCTTTCGGTGAGTGCGTCGAGACGCGACGAACGAGGTGCGCCGGGGTGTCACTCGCGAAGACAGGGCGTTGTTCGCCGCAGCTCGCGAGGACCCCGACGCGAGAAAAAGTTTTTCGGCGCTGGTTCTGCGCCCGTATCACTGTACGCGCCTCGCGCGCAGGGCACAGGCGCGCTTCGCGGCAGGCGACAGCGGCTCGCCTAGAATTGTGCCGGACGCGCCCCCGGAGGCCGCCCAGGATGGATCGAAATGCCCCGCGTCTTCGTCGTCGGTTCGCTCAACATCGATTCGGTCGTCGAGGTAGAACGGCATCCACGCCCGGGCGAGACCCTGATGGGCGGCGACGTGGCCACCTTCTTCGGGGGCAAGGGAGCGAACCAGGCCGTAGCCGCGGCGGCGGCGGGCGCCGAGGTATCGTTCATCGGTCGAGTCGGCGACGACTCCGGCGGCCACGACTACATCGCCCGGCTCGGCGCTCGCGGCATCGACGCGAGTGGGGTCACGGTGACTCCCGGCTCGACCACTGGGCACGCGATGATCGCTCTGGATGCCCGGGCCGAGAACACGATCATCGTGTCGCCCGGTGCGAACGCGCGCCTCAGCGCGGCCGACCTCGCACCGCTCGAGACCATGCAGCCGGGCGACGTTCTGCTGGCTCCCCTGGAGTCCGACCTCGACGTGATCGCCGAGGCCGTGCACATCGCCCATTCCCGCGGCGCGCGGGTCGTGCTGAACCTCGCTCCGTTCGCCGAGCTTCCCGCCGAGGTGCTCGCCCTGGCCGACCCGGTGGTCGTCAACGAGCACGAGGCCGAGCAGCTCGAGGCATCCGGAGTGTCGCCCGATTCGCTGCTGGTCACGCTCGGCTCCGCCGGCTCGCGCTGGGGGTCGATCGAGGTCTCGGCCGCGTCGGTCGCGCACGTCGTCGACACGACCGGCGCGGGCGACAGCTACTGCGGCACGCTGGCCGCGACCCTCGCGGCCGGTCTGGATGCGCGCACCGCCATGCAGAGGGCCAGTGACGCGGCGGGTCGCGCCGTCGAGTGGGTCGGCGCTCAACCGAACTGATCGTCAGTCCGCCTGACCATCGCTGCGCCTGATCGGCAGTACGCCCGATCGGCAGTACGCCCGATCGTCAGAGCGCCTGACCGTCAGCGATGACCGAGCGCGATGGCACGAATCGCCTGGGCCGTCGCGATCGCGGCCTCGGCGGCCTCGGCTCCCTTGTCTTCTTTCGAGCCGGGCAGCCCGGCGCGGTCGAGGCCCTGCTGCTCGTCGTCGAGGGTGAGAACGCCGAATCCGATCGGTTTGCCCGTCTGGATGCTGACCCGCGTGAGGCCGGAGGTCGCGGCATCCGATACATATTCGAAGTGCGGCGTGCCTCCGCGAATGATCACGCCGAGCGCCACCACCGCGTCGGCCCCTGCCTCGAGGGCGGCCTTCGCCACGACGGGCAGCTCGAAGCTGCCGGGAACGCGGATCTCGGTGACCTCGGCGCCAGACGCGTCGAGCACGCGATGCGCGCCGGCCAGCAGTCCGTCGGTGATCGTCTCGTGCCAGAGGCCGGCCACGATCGTGATCGCAAGTCCGGTGCCGTCGATGTTCAGAGTGGGGGATCCTGCACCGCTCATGATGAGGGCCTTTCGTCGGGGGTCGTGGGGTTCAGCGGAGCCTGGATGGCCCAGTCGGGAATGACGTGGCCCATTCGCGCGGCCTTGGCCGAGAGGTAGCCGGCGTTCGCGGCGTCGACGCCGACGATCAGCGGCACGCGTTCGACAACGGTCACACCGTGCTTCTCGAGCTGACTGACCTTCTCGGGGTTGTTGGTCAGAAGCCGAACCGACCGGATGCCCAGGTCGGCCAGGATCGCGACGGCTGCCCCGTAGTCGCGGGCGTCGGCGGGCAGGCCCAGAGCGAGGTTCGCATCGAGGGTGTCGAGACCGTCCTCCTGCAGCCGGTAGGCGCGCAGCTTGTTGAGCAGGCCGATGCCGCGCCCCTCGTGGCCGCGAAGATAGATGACCACGCCCGAGCCGGCGGAAACCTGGTCGAGCGCGTCGTTCAACTGGGGGCCGCACTCGCATTTGAGCGACCCGAAAGCCTCGCCCGTGAGGCACTCCGAATGAACGCGCACGACGGCCGAGGCCGCCGTGGGATCGCCGGAGACGAGGGCCAGATGCTCGAAGCCCGTCTTCGTGTCGTGGTAGGCCCTGATGCGAAAGTCGCCGTGCACGGTGGGCACCGTGGTCTCGACCTCGAAGGTCACCCGAAGGGGTTCGCCGGCGGCCTCGGGCACCGCGACGATGGCCTCGGGAGGCGTGCCGACCAGCCGCGCCGCGGCATCCACCCCCTCGAGGTAGTCGATGAGGGCGGCGATCGTCGTCACCGGCAGGCCGGCTGCGGCGCCGAGCTCGAGCAGCCCGGGCATCCGCATCATCTCGCCGTCGTCGGCGACGATCTCGCCGATGACCCCCACCGGCGTGAGGCCGGCCAGGGTCAGCAGGTCGACCGTGGCCTCGGTGTGGCCGGGGCGCACGCGCACGCCGCCCGCCACCGCCCGAACGGGCAGCACGTGCCCGGGCCGAATGAAGCTCTGCGGCGTCGATGACGGATCGGCGAGTCGGCGGAAGGTCTCGGCCCTGTCCGACGCGCTGATTCCCGTGCTGATGCGCGACGACGCGTCGACGGTGATCGTGTAGTCGGTACGGCGCGAATCCTCGTTGCGCTCGACCATGCGCGGCAGTCCGAGCCGGTCGCTCGTCTCAGGCGTCATCGGCGCGCACAGAAAGCCGGAGGTGTGCCGCACCATCCACGCGATCCACTCGGGCGAGGCGAGCTCGGCCGCGAGGATGGCGTCGCCCTCGTTCTCGCGGTTCTCGGCGTCGGCCACGATCACAGGTCGACCCGAACGCAGGGCGTCGAGAACCTCTGTCAGGGGAGAAAGGGCTGTCATCGACGAGAGTGCGGCGGTCATGACCGTGCTCCGAACGACAGCAGACGCTCCACATGGCGGGCGAGAACGTCGGTCTCGATGTTCACCCGGTCGCCCGGCGCCAGCGCGCCGAGGGTGGTGGCCGTCAGCGTCTCGGGGATGAGCGACACCTCGAACCAGTCGCCCTCGTCGTCGCGGCCGACCGCCGAGACGGTGAGGGAGACCCCGGAGACCGCGATGGAGCCCTTGTCGACGACGAGCCGGGCCAGGTCGGCGGCCAGGCGGAAGCGCAGCACACTCCAGGCCTTGCCGGGAGAGACCGAGAGCAGGGTCGCCGTGCCGTCGATGTGCCCCTGCACGATGTGGCCGCCGAGCCTGTCGCCGACCAGCGCCGCGCGTTCCAGGTTGACCTCGGCGCCCGCGACGAGTGATCCGATGGTCGACATCGAGAGCGTCTGGGCCATGACGTCGGCGGTGAACGTATCCTCCGAGCGATCGACGACGGTGAGGCAGACCCCGCTCACCGAGATGGAGTCGCCGTGCCGGGCATCCGACACCGACAGGGGGCCGCGAACGGTGAGGCGAAGCGCATCCGTCGAGGCGACGACACCCGCGACCGTTCCGCGTTCTTCGATGATTCCAGTGAACATGTCAGTCGTCTTCTTTCGTGGTGGCGAATTCTGTACTGCAGAGAGGGCGGGCGACGAGCAGCACGTCGTCGCCGAGCGCCTCGACCTGGTCGAAGCGAAATCTGGCCTGCTCGGAGATCGTGTGCACGCCGATCTCGGTCACGGCCGTCAGAGGCCCGCCGAGCAGCGTGGGCGCGAGATAGACCAGCACCTCGTCTGCAAGGCCCGCCGCCAAAAATGCGCTCGCGAGCGTAGGGCCTCCCTCGACGAAGACGTGGCGCACGTCTCGCTCCGCAAGCGACGCGAGAAGCCCCGGCAGGTCGCGGTGCGGGTATTCGATGACACCGGCCGGATGCGCGAGGACGCGCGAGTCGCGGGGCACCGAACGCCGGCCCACGACCACGGGAATCGGCTGGTCGTCGAGCGGCCGGCCGTCGGCATCCCGCGCCGTGAGGCTGGGGTCGTCGGCCAGCACGGTTCCGGTTCCGACCACGATCGCCCCGGACTCGGCGCGACGGCGATGCACGTCGGCTCGCGCGGCGGCGCCCGTGATCCAGCGGCTGGAGCCGTCGGCGGCGGCCACACGGCCGTCGAGACTGGATGCCCACTTGACGGTGACGAAGGGCGTGCCGCGTCGCATCGCCGTGAGCCACGGGCGGATGTTCTCGGCGGCTTCGTCGCCGAGAACGCCCTCCTCGACCTGGATGCCGGCCGCGCGAAGTCGCTGGGCGCCCCCAGACGAGGAGGCTCCCGGGTCGGCGACCGCGTACACGACCCGGTCGATGCCCGCGGCGATCAGGGCCTCGCTGCACGGGCCGGTGCTGCCGGTGTGATTGCAGGGCTCGAGGGTGACGACCGCCGTGGCCCCGGCGGCGAGCGCGCGATCGGAGAGGGCGTCGAGGGCTCTGACCTCGGCGTGGGCGGTACCGCGGCCTCGGTGCCAGCCTTCGGCGATGACGCGACCGGAGGCATCCAGAATCACACAGCCGACCCGCGGATTCGGGCCGTGCGCGGGGCCGCGACGCGACAGCTCGATCGCGCGGCGCATCGCGTCGGCCTCGTGGCTCTGGCTGGTCATCCGGTCTCCGTCTGGTCGACGTGTTCCGGGGCCCCGTCGTTCGACGAGTTCGCTTTCTGCGAGACGCGCGCGTGGCGGCGGCTGTTTCAGTAAGCGCGTGCATCCTCTCATCCGGACTGTGGAGGCGACGAACTCTGCCTCTTTACCGTCGGCCCTGGAATTTCACCAGGTCAACCGCAGGGTGTTCGCTCTCGAGAGAGCGCGTCGACTGCGGCTCGCGGACTATAACCGCCGGTTCGGAATTCCACCGACCCCGGAGCACGTAGTGCATGAATCGCGACCCGTCTTGCGACGAGGTCACTTACTACTTATACCCCCAACGCCGGGGCGTCGCGAATATTCCGTGTCGCCGCGTGACGAGCCGAAGCGGTCGGCGAGGCCCCACGACGTGACTTTGACCAGCGCCTCGATCACAATCCCCGAGCTCATCTTGGAGGTGCCCTCGACGCGCTCGACGAACGTGATCGGAAACTCGCGCACGTCTGCGCCCGACTTCTCTATGAGCCAGGCCATCTCGATCTGAAAGCAGTAGCCCTGGCTGGCGACACTGTCGAGGTCGATCCGACGCAGTGTGTCGACGCGGAATCCCCGGAAGCCGGAGGTGATGTCGTGCAGTTTCGATCGCAGCAGGACTCGCGCGTACGCGGTTCCGCCGCGCGAGATCAGGCGCCGGTACAGCGGCCAGTTGCGGGTCTTGCCGCCGGCGATCCATCGGGCGCCGATCGAGAGGTCTGCGCCGCTGTCGAGTTGGGCGATCATCATGGGCAGCTCTTCGGGCTGATGCGAGCCATCGGCATCCATCTCGATGATGAGGTCGACATCGTGGTCTTCGGCCCAGCGGAATCCAGCGATGTAGGCGGCGCCCAAGCCGTTCTTCTCGGTGCGGTGCAGCACTGTCACGCGATCGTCTCGGGCCGCGATCTCGTCGGCGAGGCGGCCGGTGCCGTCGGGGCTGTTGTCATCGACGACGAGGATGCGTGTGGCAGGCACGGCGCGAAGCGTGCGCTCGATCGCGTCGGGCAGGGCGTGCAATTCGTTGTACGTCGGAATGACGACAAGAGTGGATGACATGGGTGCCTCTCTGACGAGAACGATACGGCAGTCGATCGCGACTGGGGCCGTGGTCACTCTAGGGGGCGACGCCGCCCCGATCGCTGGACGTTCGCTGGTGTTCTGTCGAGTGTTTCCCAGCGGAGGATCAGATCTGTGGCCCGCAGGTTGATTCCACGTGAACGCCAAGTCAAGCCTGAGGCGGTTAACAGCATCGGTGCCCGAGTGGTTGCTAGCCTCGGAGAGTTCGACAACGCTGTTGATCCGTCTTATTTCTTCTCGCGTCTGGAACACTTATGGCCTCGTTCGACCCGCTCGGCCTCGTGCCTGCGCGTTTTCGAAAGATCGTGACGGAGCTCGTGCAGTTCGGCATGGTCGGCGGCGTCGGCTTCGTCGTGCAGGTCTCGGTCTTCAACGTGCTGCGCGCGAGCGTCTTCTCTCCCACGGTGATCCACGCCGGCCCGATTCTGGCCATGCTCGTCTCGACGCTTCTCGCGATCGTCGTCAACTGGCTCGGAAACCGCTACTGGACCTTTCGCGCGAAGCGGCAGACGAAGATCGTGCGCGAGAGCATCGAGTTCTTCGCGGTCAGCGTCGTGGGCATGACGATCGGCCTCGGCTGCCTCTGGTTCTCGCACTACGTTCTCGGGTTTCGCAGCGTGTTCGCCGACAATCTCTCGGGCAACGTCATCGGCCTCGTGCTGGGCGCGGCTTTTCGCTTCGTGCTCTACCGGTTCTGGGTGTTCAATTCGTCGCGATCGCTCGACTCCGTATCGGTCACGGCACCCGCGGCGACGGCGGCAGACACGGCCCCCACGTCGTAAGCCGCGGCGGTTCCGACGTCCAACGGGCAGACGAATAGGCTGAGTCGTGTGACGCATCCCCCTGCCGCCGACAGCCCGACTCGCGGCGCTTTCGCACGGCGCATGGTCGATGCCGGGCTCGCTCCCGCGCGCTACGCCCGCGTGCTGCAGTCCGACGACAGGGCGCCGCTGTTGCAGATCGTCAAGACCGGCGTCGCTGCATCCCTGGCCTGGGTGGTCTGCCTGGCGATTCTGCCAGCACAGTTGCCGGTGTTCGGTGCGATCGCCGCCATCATCGTCGTGCAGCCGAGCGTCAACCAGTCGTTCGCCAAGGCGCTCGAGCGAACCGTCGGTGTGATCGTCGGAGTCGTGATCGCCTACCTGGTCGGTCTCGTCTTCGGACCGTCCACCTGGATCGTGCTGCTCGCGATCATCCTCGCCCTGCTCACCGGCTGGGCGCTGCGCCTCAGCCAGTCGACGACCGTGCAGCTGCCGATCAGCGCCATGCTCGTGCTCACCATCGGGGCTGAGACGTCGGGGTACGCCGGGGGGCGCATCATAGAGACCGCGCTCGGGGCGGTGGTCGCCGTGGTGATCAACCTCGTCATCGTGCCGCCCGTTCGACTGCAGCCCGCGCACGATGCCGTGGCCGCGCTGGGACGCGAGTCCGCCGTCTGCCTCGATGGCCTCGCCCGGCTGCTCGTCGAGGAGTCGACGGCCGCGGAGCGCAACAGGGCACTCGTCGAGGTGCGGCTGCTCGCTCCCATGCTGACGACGGCACGCGCTGCCGTCACGGGGGCCGAGGAGAGCCTGCGGTTCAATCCCCGCAGGCGCGCGAACACCGACGCCTTGGAGCTCGACAACGACCTGCTCGCCATGCTGGGCGTCATCGTAGGGCGCGTTCCGGGCATGGTGCGCGGGCTCGCCGACAACTACGACGAATCCCTGCACGGCGAGAGCACGGTCAGAGGCCTCGCCGATGAGATGGAGAAAGCCGCCCACGACCTGCGCCTCGTGATGCAGGACTCCGACCTTCGGCCCGTCGAGCCGATTCCGCATACCGAGGAGCTGCCCGTGCTGACTGCGCCGTTTCAGGTGGTCACCCCGAGCCCGACGCACTGGATTCTCATCGGCTCGCTCATCGAAGACCTGCGCCGGGTGCACGAGGTCATCGTCGAGGCCGGCCGCAGCGTCAGAAGCTGATGGTCAGAGGCCGATGGTCAGAGGGCTGACGGTCAGAGCCGCCGACGCCATCCGTCAGCTCGAGCGCGGCAGAAACCCGACCCTGTCGTAGACGTCGGCGAGGGTCGCCGAGGCCACCTCGTCGGCGCGCTGCGCGTTCGCGGCGAGAATGCGGTCGAGCTCGGCCGGGTCGGCGAGCAGCTCGAGCGTGCGGTCGCGAATCGGCCCGAGGGTCGACTCGACGACCTCGACGAGTGCTTTCTTCAAGTCTCCGTAGCCGCGTCCGGCGAATTCTGCCTCGAGGCTGGCGATCGGGATGTCGCCCAGCACCGAGAAGATGGTGAGCAGATTGGCGACCCCGGGCTTCGCGGCACGATCGAAGACGACCTGGCCGTCGGCA
Source organism: Agreia sp. (assembly GCF_964263775.1). Taxonomy (NCBI): domain Bacteria; kingdom Bacillati; phylum Actinomycetota; class Actinomycetes; order Micrococcales; family Microbacteriaceae; genus Agreia; species Agreia sp. The sequence goes on from NZ_CAXVWM010000038.1 coordinate 38,783, forward strand.
TCCGTCACCGCCCGCATGATCTTCTTCGCCGTCGTCTTCGCGTCGTCGAGGAGCCACACGATGCCGGCCGGTGACTCCGACGATTTCGACATCTTGGCCTGCGGGTTCTGCAGGTCGTAGATCTTCGCCGTGTCTTTGAGAATGTAGGGCTCCGGGATGCGGAAGGTCTCGCCGAAGCGCGAGTTGAACCGGGCCGCGAGGTCACGGGTGAGCTCGATGTGCTGACGCTGGTCTTCGCCGACGGGCACCTCGGCCGCCTGGTAGAGCAGGATGTCGCCGGCCTGCAGGATCGGGTACGTGAACAACCCGACGGAGGCGGCATCCGAACCCTGTTTCGCCGCCTTGTCTTTGAACTGCGTCATGCGGCTGGCCTCGCCGAAGCCGGTGAGCGTGTTCAGCACCCAGGCGAGCTGCGCGTGCGCCGCAACCTGCGACTGCACGAACAGCGTCGACTTCGACGGGTCGATGCCGGCGGCGATGTACTGAGCGGCCGTGCGGCGGGTGTTCTCCCGCAGCTTCCCCGGGTCTTGGGGCACCGTGATCGCGTGCATGTCGGCGAGAAAGAAGAAGGCGTCGTGCGTCTCCTGCAGGGCCTTCCAGCTGAGCAGGGCGCCGATGTAATTGCCGAGGTGCAGCGATTCGGCAGAGGGCTGCATGCCGGAGAAGAGGCGCGGTTTGCGGGTCATGAGTGTGTCGTTCCTCTTCGTTCCCTGAGCGTGTCGAGGTGAGGGGGTGTCAGAGCGCATAGTCGACGACCACCGGGGCGTGATCGCTCCAGCGCTCGGCGTAGCTGGCGGCCCGGTCGACTGTGTAGTTCGCGACCGTGGCTGCCAGCTCGGGCGTGGCCAACTGGTAGTCGATGCGCCAGCCGGTGTCGTTGTCGAAAGCCTGCCCGCGTGCAGACCACCAGGTGTACGGGCCCTCCACCTCGCCGGCGGCGCGGCGGCCGATGTCGACGTAGCCGAAGCCCGCTCCCGCGTTGTAGTGCGGATCGTCTTCGGCGCCGAGGAAGCGGTCGAAGTACCCTCGCTCCTCGGGCAGGAAGCCGGCGCGCTTCACGTTGCCCTTCCAGTTCTTGATGTCGAGGGTGCGGTGCGCCACGTTGAGGTCGCCCACGATCACGCCCAGCGGATTGTGTTCGATCAGCAGGGGCAGCCGTTCGATCATCGCGTCGAGGAATTTATATTTCTCGACCTGCTTCGGAGTCGCGGCCTCGCCCGAGTGCACATAGGTAGACACGACGGTGACCACCTTGTCGCCGACCTCGTAGTCGGCCTCGAGCCAGCGGCCGGCGCTGTCGAAATCGTCGGCGCCGAACGCGACGCGGTGAATGGATGCCTTGTTGCGGCTTGCGAGCGCAACACCCGCCCGGCCCTTGGCGGTCGCCGCGTCGTGCAGGATGTCCCACTCGTCTCCGAGCAGGTTCTCGAGGTCGCTCGTCGCGGCGCGCACCTCTTGAAGTGCGAGGATATCGACCTCGCGCTCGTCGAGCCAGGCGCCCATGCCGTTGCGGAATGCGGCGCGCACCCCGTTGACGTTGACGGACGCGATGCGGAGGGGGGTGCCAGATTTCGACGAAGACATCGCACCAGTTTAGCGAGGCGCCGGGGTCTCGTCCTTCAGCCGGGACTCCTCGCGCACGGCGGCCTTGAGCCTGCGGCGGAGGCCTCGGCGACGCAGCCCGTGCGCCTCGCGGAGCTCGTCTTCGAGGCGTTGCCGCTCTGCCGCGGCGATCACGACGCGAGCCTCGGCCTGCTTCAACTCGGCCTCCGCCTCGAGCTGCTCCGGCGAGAGTCCGCGCACGTCGAGACCCACGTCGGTGACGCCCACTGAGATCCACGCGGCCACGACCAGGATCACCTGGCAGACGAGGTTGAAGAAGATCAGCAGACCGGCGATCACCGCGAACGAGGCGATGAGGGGGTTGTTGCTCGCGCCCCCGAGCAGCAGGCCACCGAGGGTCTTGAGTATGCCGAGCGCCGCCGCCCCGAGAAGTGCGCCGCCGATCACTCGACGGAAGGGCAGCCTGATGCCCGTGAGCACGCGGTAGAACGCGAGCAACACCAGGGCGTCGAGCGCGAACGAGATCAGCAGGCCCACGATGCGTGCCACGACGGCGGCGAACGGTGAGGTGTCGTCGACGCCGACCAGGTCGAAGGCGAAGCCGAGAAGGGTCGTGCTTCCGATGCTGATGCCCGCCGACACGACGAGCACGAGGCCGAACCCGACCGCGAGCCCCGCATCCTTCAGTTTGAGAAGAAGGAAGAACGTGGTGTCGGGCCCCACCGAGAAGATGCGCCGGATGGCGTCGCGCGCAGACGCGAGCCAGCCGAGGGCCGTGAAGGCGAGTCCGACCAGGGCGATGGCTCCCGACCAGCTGAGTGCCGGGGTGTTCAGCAGGGCATCCGCGTCGACCGCCCCGTCTTCTCCGATGAGGCCGGGAACAGCACTGCCGATCAGCGTGATCAACTCCTCGAGCAGCTGACGGTTCGAGGCCAGCACGAGCCCTGCGATCGAGAACCCGGCCCAGAGCGCGGCGAACACGGCGAAGAGGGCCTGATACGACATTCCCGCCGCCATCAGCGGCCCGCCGTTCGACGCGTAGTGCTGAAACACCCGCACCGGCTTGAGCTTCATGACCTTCTGCACGAGTGCGGGGATGCCGGTGGCCGGTTTCTCGGTGTCGCTGCTGTTGTTGCTCACCCACCCACCCTATTCAGCCCAGGCCGCTCCCGGGTCGCGCGCGCCCTTAACGGGCGAACGCGCCTCCGACGAGCGGCATCGGCCCGGTAGAGGCGCGCTCGGTGACACACGTGCGCGTGCGAGCAGCCGCTACGGCTTGCCCCGCATGATCGCCTGCTTGACCTCGGCGATGGCCTGGGTCACCTGGATGCCACGGGGGCACGCCTCGGAGCAGTTGAAGGTGGTGCGGCAGCGCCAGACGCCCTCTTTGTCGTTCAATATGTCGAGGCGCACGTTGGCGCCCTCGTCGCGGCTGTCGAAGATGAAGCGGTGGGCGTTGACGATGGCGGCGGGGCCGAAGTACTGGCCGTCGGTCCAGAAGACCGGGCAGCTCGACGTGCACGCGGCGCAGAGGATGCACTTGGTCGTGTCGTCGAAGCGCGCGCGCTCCGTCGCCGACTGCAGACGCTCCTTCTCGGGCTTGCTCGACGCGATGAGAAAGGGCTGCACCTCGCGGAACGACGCGAAGAACGGCTCCATGTCGACGACGAGGTCTTTCTCGAGGGGCAGGCCCTTGATGGCCTCCACGTAGATCGGCTTCGTGATGTCGAGGTCTTTGATGAGCGTCTTGCAGGCCAGGCGGTTGCGACCGTTGATGCGCATCGCATCCGACCCGCAGATGCCATGGGCGCACGAGCGGCGGAACGTCAGCGATCCGTCCTGCTCCCACTTGATCTTGTGCAGCGCGTCGAGCACCCGGTCGGTGGGGTACATTTCGACATCGAAGTCCTGCCACGTGGGCTCGGCGTCGGTATCGGGGTCGTACCTGCGGATGATCAGCGTGACGGTGAAGGTCGGGATGACGGCGTCAGCGGGGGCCGGCGGAGAATCCAGGGTTGCTGTACTCATCTAGTACTTCCTCTCCATGGGCTGGTAGCGGGTCACGACGACCGGCTTCCAGTCGAGTCTGATGTGGTCTCCCGCGTCGGACGACATGGCGTCGCCCGAGAGGTAGGCCATGGTGTGCTTCATGTGGTTGGCGTCGTCGCGGGTCGGGAAGTCCTCGCGCATATGGGCCCCGCGACTCTCCTTGCGGTTGAGCGCCGAGTACACGACGACCTCGGCCAGGTCGAGCAAAAAGCCTAGTTCGATCGCCTCGAGCAGGTCTGTGTTGAACCTCTTGCCCTTGTCTTGCACGAGGATGTTCTTGTAACGCTCGCGCAGGTTGTGGATGACCTCGGTCACCTCGGTGAGGCTCTCGTCGGTGCGGAACACCTGGGCGTTGCGATCCATCGACTCCTGCAATTCGCGACGGATCACGGCGATGCGCTCGGTTCCGTTGGAGTTGCGGGCGTTCTCGACCAGTGCTCGCACGTCGGCCGCGGGGTCGTCGGGCAGTTCGACCCACGGCGCTGTCTGCACGTATTCGGCCGCGTTGTTGCCCGAGCGCTTGCCGAACACGTTGATGTCGAGTAGCGAGTTCGTGCCGAGCCGGTTCGAGCCGTGCACCGAGACGCAGGCGCACTCGCCGGCGGCGTACAGGCCGGGAACGACGGTGGTGTTGTCGGAGAGCACCTCGCCCTGCACGTTGGTGGGAATTCCGCCCATCGCGTAGTGGGCGGTCGGAAGCACGGGCACCGGCTCGGTGTAGGGCTCCACGCCGAGGTACGTGCGCGCGAACTCCGTGATGTCGGGAAGCTTCGCGTCGATCACCGCGGGGTCGAGGTGGGTGATGTCGAGGTAGACATAGTCTTTGTGGGGGCCTGCCCCGCGGCCCTCTCGAATCTCGAGGGCCATGCAGCGCGCGACGATGTCGCGAGGCGCCAGGTCTTTGATCGTGGGGGCGTAGCGCTCCATGAATCGCTCGCCCTCGCTGTTGCGCAGGATCGCGCCCTCGCCTCGGGCGGCCTCCGACAGCAGGATGCCGAGTCCGGCCAGGCCGGTCGGGTGGAACTGGAAGAACTCCATGTCTTCGAGCGGCAGGCCCTTGCGCCAGATGATTCCGACGCCGTCGCCCGTCAGGGTGTGGGCGTTGGATGTCGTCTTGTAGATCTTTCCGAAACCGCCGGTCGCGAAGATCACGGCTTTGGCCTGGAAGACGTGGATCTCGCCGGTGGCGAGCTCGAAGGCCACGACGCCGGCCGGCTTCTGCCCGCCGAATCCGTCGCTGACCATCACGAGGTCGAGCACGTAGTACTCGTTGAAGAAGTTGATGCCGAACTTGACGCAGTTCTGATAGAGCGTCTGCAGGATCATGTGGCCCGTGCGGTCGGCCGCGTAGCACGCCCGGCGCACGGGCGCCTTGCCGTGGTCACGGGTGTGGCCGCCGAAGCGGCGCTGGTCGATCTTGCCCTCGGGGGTGCGGTTGAAGGGCAGGCCCATGTTCTCGAGGTCGTAGACCGCGTCGATCGCATCCTTCGCGAGGATCTCCGCGGCATCCTGGTCGACCAGATAGTCACCGCCCTTGACCGTGTCGAACGTGTGCCATTCCCAGTTGTCCTCCTCGACGTTCGCGAGGGCGGCGGCCATGCCGCCCTGCGCCGCACCGGTATGGCTGCGGGTCGGGTAGAGCTTCGAGATGACTGCGGTCTTGGCCTTCGGGCCGGCCTCGATGGCCGCCCGCATGCCGGCACCGCCGGCGCCCACGATGACGATGTCGAACTGGTGGTAGTGAACGCCGTCTACAACGGATCCGTCTGCGTACTCGGTCATAGCGGTCGCCGTCAGCTCGCCGAGCAGAACGAGGCGAGGAGATCGGCGGGCGCGCCGGCAGGGCAGGGGTCGAACGTGAAGATCACAAGGGTTCCGAGCGTTATGAGGACGATGACAGAGAAGAGCAGGGCGCCCTTGAGGATGCCCCGCGTGGTGCGGTGCGACGCGTAGTCGTTGACGAGGGTGCGCATACCGTTGGCGCCGTGGATCATGGCGAGCCACAGCATCAGGCAGTCCCAGACCTGCCAGAACGGGTCGGACCACTTGCCGCCGACGAAGGCGAAGTCGATGGCCTTGATGCCGTCTCCGAGAACGAGGTTCACGATGAGGTGGCCGAAGATGAGCACGACGAGCACGAGGCCCGAGGCGCGCATGTACATCCAGCCCCACTTCTCCCAGTTGATGCCGCGCGATCGCGGTGCACGGGAGTAGGGGCTGCGGGGAGCGTCGATCGTGGTGGCCATCAGGAACCCATCTCGCTGAAGACGTTGATGAGGTGGCGCGGAACGAATCCGGCCATCGTGACGACCCACAGGCCGATGACGACGTAGAACATCACCTTCTGGTACTTCGGACCCTTGGTCCAGAAGTCGATGAGGATGATGCGGATGCCGTTGTAGGCGTGGAACGCGATGGCGCCCACGAGGGCCGTCTCGCCCAGGCCCATGATGGGATTCTTGTAGGTGCTCATCACGGCGTTGTACGCGTCGGGCGCGACCCGCACGAGGGCGGTGTCGAGGATGTGCACGAGCAGGAAGAAGAAGATCGCGATGCCCGTGATGCGGTGAAGCACCCACGACCACATTCCCTCTCGTCCGCGATAGAGAGTGCCCTGGGGCCTCTTTCCCGTGGGCGCCAGCGATCCTGGCGCATGGGTTCCTGTCTCGGTTCTGGACACGAACAACCCTCCTTGGTTGAGTAAGCCGTGTTGGAGATGGCTCGTCGCGGTCGTGCCGGTCGACTCGTGCAAGTGCTTCAGGATCGGGCGAAGGCGAAGATGTCCCTCAGTTTATAAGTTCTCACCGGTCATGCTTGTTAGGTACCCCTTAGCAGGTCGAACGCATACACTGCCTCGCCCACGGGAACGGGCCGCCGAGCGGCGATCACCCGGGCGTAGTGGCCGAGCAGCTCGGTGCAGACGGAGTTCCAGGTGGTCGCCCGCACGGCGCGTCGCCCGGATTCGCCCATTCGCAGACGCAGGTCTCTCGACACGACGAGGTCTTCGACGAGGGTGCGCATGCTCGTGTCGCCCGAGAGCGCATCGGGGTCGAAGAGGTATCCGTCATTGCCGTCGTGCACCAGGTCGACCGGTCCGCCGGCACGGGGAGCCACGACCGGCAGCCCCGCCGCGTGCGCCTCCTGGATCGTCTGGCCGAAGGTCTCTTCGGTGCCCGTGTGCACGAAGACGTCGAAGCTGGCATAGGCGATGGCGAGCGCCTCGCCGCCCATCCTGCCCAGCCAGGTCACGGGCATCCCGCGCAGCAGCCGCTCGACCGAGGGTGTCGACGGACCGTCTCCGACGATCGCCAGCGAGATGCCGTCGATGCCGCGCAGCTGGTCGAAGCGCTCGAGCTGCTTCTCCGGCGCGACGCGCCCGACGTAGCCGAGCACGACCTCGCCGTTCGGCGACAGGCGGGCGTGCAGGTCGACGGCATCCGGATGCGTGCGCAACCGCGGATGGTATCGCTCGGTGTCGACGCCGCGGCCCCACCGCGCGAGCCGCGTGACGCCCGCGGCGACGAGGTCGTGCTCCGAGCTCGACGAGGGGACGAGCGTGAGGTCTGCCGCCTCGTGCACCCAGCGAACGAAGCGCCAGGCCAGGGCCGCGGCCTTGCCGAGGTGATTGCGCGTGGCGTACCCCGCGACATCCGTCTGGAAGATCGCGACGCTCGGCACGCCGCAGCGGTTCGCCGCCGCGATCGCCTGGGCTCCCAGGAGAAACGGCGACGCCGCGTGCAGCACGTCGGGCGCGAAGGCGGAGAGCACCCGCTGAACCTGCGGGTGGGGGAGGCCGACGGGGAACTGGCGATAGGCGACCGCGGGCACCGCATGGATCGCGAATCCGCGATAGCTCGACGGCGTGTTCCGGGCGGCCGGGGCGATGAGGATGGCCTCGTGCCCGGTGTCGGCAAGAAAGTCGAGCACCTTGCAGACACTGTTGGTCACGCCGTTGACCGTGGGCAGAAAGCTCTCCGTGACGACGGCGACTCTCATGGGCTGCTCCCGTCGGCCCGGGGATGCACCGGGCACGCGTCGAACGCTACGAGCGGAGGGTGGCGCACGGGTTAATAGGGGGTGGCGGCGAGGTGAGCATTCGTGCGATAGCGAGCAGCACCCGGATGGGTAGGGTGGGGATCATGGCTGAGAACTCTGCGATGGACCGTTTCTACAGCGTCATTCCGGCCGGCGGCATCGGTTCGAGACTCTGGCCCCTCTCCCGTGCCGACGCACCCAAGTTCTTGCACGACTTGAGCGGCTCGGGCCGCAGCCTGCTGCGCGACACGTGGGAGCGTCTCGCCCCCATCTCGGGCGAACAGCGCGTGATGGTGGTCACGGGCCGCGCGCACCGCGCCGCCGTCGAGAAGCAGATTCCCGAACTGGCCGATGCCAACGTGGTTCTCGAGAGCGAGCCGCGCGAGTCCTCTGCGGCCATCGGCTTGGCCGCCGCCATCCTGCAGCAGCGCGAACCCGGCGTCATCATCGGCTCGTTCGCGGCCGATCACGTCATCACGCAGAGCGAGGCCTTTCGCGAGACCGTGGTGCAGGCCGTGAATGCGGCCGACGCCGGGTACATCGTGACCATCGGCATCACTCCGACCGAGCCGTCCGTGGGCTTCGGCTACATCCTCACCGGCGACGCGCTCGACCTGCCCGGCGCCCCGACCGCGATGGTGGCCCAGCGCTTCGTCGAGAAGCCCGACCTCGAGACGGCCAAGAAGTACCTGAAGAGCAAGAAGTACCTCTGGAACGGCGGAATGTTCATCGCCCGGGCCGACAAGCTGCTCGAACAGCTCGGCAAGGCCGAACCCGAGCTGCTCGCCGGCCTGCTCGAGCTCGCCGAGGCGTGGGACACCCCGCAACGCGGTGCGGTGGTCGACCAGGTGTGGCCGGGCCTCAAGAAGATCGCGATCGACTACACGGTGGCCGAGCCGGCGGCTCTCGACGGCACGCTCGCCGTCGTTCCCGGCGACTTCAGCTGGGACGACGTGGGCGACTTCGCATCCATCGCCAAGCTGCATTCCACCGGTCGCGGCTCCGAGCTCGCGATCCTGGGCAAGAACGCCCGGGTGCTCTCCGACTCGTCGAGCGGCGTCGTGGTCTCGCAGAGCGGCCGCGTGATCAGCCTCATCGGCGTGAAAGACATCGTGGTCGTCGACACCCCGGATGCGCTGCTCGTCACCACCAGCGAGCACGCCCAGCGGGTCAAGTCGGTCGTCGACGCGCTGCGCCTCGGCGGCTCGGGCGACGTTCTCTGACCCCCTGCTACTAGTCTTTTGGCTATGTCGACCTCACCTGTTCTGCGCGCCGCCGTCGTTCTGGCCGCTTCGGCCCTGATGCTCGCCGGATGCGCCCCGGCGCCCGAGACCACGGAGACGGCCAGCGACTACTGCGCCCGCATGGTCACCAACTCCGGCGGCCTCGAAGACCGCTCATTCAATCAGTCGAGCTGGGAGGGCCTCGAGAAGGCGAAGACCGACCTGTCGATCGACGCCGAGGTCATCGTGTCGACCAATGAGACAGACCTCGCACCGAACGTGACGCAGGCGGTCGACAGCGGATGCCAGTTCATCCTGACGGTCGGCTACGAGCTGGCCGACGCGACGAGCGCCGAGGCGAAGGCCAATCCCGACGTGCACTTCGCCATCGTCGACGAGCAGGTCGACGGCGAGAA
>NZ_CAXVWM010000039.1:0-8911 GCF_964263775.1 Agreia sp.
CATCGGGTGCGCCGAGCCGGGCCGCGGCCTCGTCGAGCGACGCCTGATCGAGATCGGTGATGACGACGGTCACGCCCTCGTCGAGCAGGATCTTCGCCGTGCTCCAACCGATTCCTGAATCTGCACCCGTGACGAGCGCTGTTCTTCCTGAGATTCGTAAGTCCATGTTCTCCACGATAGGCATGGGCGCCCACGCGGCTCGGCGGGTTGCGCCGCTTTCGAAGTCGTGATGGGATGCCCGAGCGCCACCGGCCTCAGGTGAGTTCTTCTATGGTGATGGCCGCGTTGACCAGCGCCAGGTGGCTCAGCGCCTGGGGCAGGTTGCCCAAAAACTGCCCGTCGTCGGGATCGATCATCTCGGAGAAGATGCCGACGTCGTTCGACAGCTCGATCATGGCGTTCATCTGGGCGACCGACTCGTCGGTGCGCCCCACGCAGGCGAGCGCCGACGCCAGCCAGAAGGAGCACGCGACGAAGGCTCCCTCCTCTGCATCCGCGCCCGAATAGCGATACATCAGCGGACCTCGACCCAGCTCGTCACGAAGGGCGTCGATGGTCTGCGACATCCTTTCTCCCCGGTCGAATCCGCTGGGCGCGTGCAGCAGCACCGACGCGTCGAGCTCGTCGGATCCCGGATAGGCGACGTAGCTCTTCTTCTCGTTCGACCAGCAGTTCGTCTCGATCCACTCCCGGATGTGCTCACGTTCCGCGAGCCAGCGGGCCGAGTCTCCGGGAATCTGGCCTTTCGCGCAGAGCTCGACCGCGGCATCCAGGGCCTGCCAGCAGCCCATCTTGGCCGAGGTGTAGTGCTGCGCGTCATCGAGCTCCCACATGCCGGCGTCGCGCTGCCGCCAGGCATCGCAGGCGCGGTCGGCGACGGATGCGAGGAGGCGGCCCGTCTCGGCGTCGAGAACGTTGCCGGCCGACACGTAGAGACGCATCACATCGAACAGGTCGCCGTAGACGCCGAGCTGCAGTTGGCCGCGGGCCGGGTTGCCTGTCACCACGGGACCTGCGCCGTTCCAGCCGGGAGCATCCTGCTTCGTGACGCCCGACGGAACCGACCCATCGAGCCTGTAGAAGATATGGAGTTCGGGACCGTTTTGCCTGATGGTGGTGAGCAGCCAGGCGACAGCGGCGTGCGTCTCTTCGCGCAGCCCGAAGCGGATGAGCGCGTGCAGTGTGTACGCGAGGTCGCGCACCCAGGCGAACCGGTAGTCCCAGTTCTTGCCGCCGCGGGGATTCTCGGGCAGGGATGTCGTTCCCGCCGCCGCGATGGCTCCCGTCGGACTGTAGATGAGCAGCTTCAACGCCAGGGTGCTGCGGTGCACCTCGTCGGACCAGGGGCCGTCGTAGCTGAACTCTCGCGACCAGAACTGCCAATTATCGATCGTGCGATCGATGCCCCGGTCGACATTCGACGCATCGGGAAGGTGCAGCGGCTCGTTCGAGGTTCCCACCACAGTGATCACGTGCCGCGACCCCTTCTGCGTCGTGAACGACCCGGCGAACGCGGCGTCGCCCCCGCCGCGCGGCCCGTGCTCGACGCCCCGCACCGCGATCGTGACGCCGTCGACCCGGATCACGGGGCCGTGCGTGGTCGTCTGCTTCCACGGCGACGCCGTCGCCAGGCAGGTTCCCGGGGCCACGCGCCAGCGAAAACGCATCTGGCCCGACACGCCGTCGACCCGCCGAGCCAGCTCCGTCCAGGGAAGCCTGCCCGCGATACCCGTCACCAGCGCGTCTGTGAGCACAGCCCGACCCGACGCCGTGGTGAAGGTCGTTTCGAGCACATTCGTGCCCTCGACGTAGCGCCGGGAGACCGTGAACTCCTCGACGGGCATCAGGTCGACGGCTCCGCCGTCTCGAGCATCCAGCAGGCGCGCGAAGACCGGCGTGGCATCGAGGCTCGGCATCGGCAACCAGTCCACACCGCCGTCCTGGGCGATCACGGCGATCGTCCGCCCGTCGCCGATGACACCGTAGGAGCGCAGAGGAACGGTGCCGTCGGTTCGAATCGTCATCCGTCCTGTATAGCAACCTCGGCGGGGAATGCTCCGGGCTTGACGACGCTGTACGCTCGGCGTCATGAGACTCGAGGCAGTGAAGAGCGTCGTCCGGGGCCTTCTGGCCGTCTTCGGCACGAGCACGACGACCGAGCCTCGACCCGGCTCTGGCCGCCGGCCGAGCGGTTCGGGCGGCCCGGCCGCATCCGACGTCTCCTCGACGACATCGCCCGGTCGAAGCGGACCAGAGGCGACGATCGAGGTGGCCTCGACTGTGCTCCGACGCGCGAGTATCGTGTTCGAACCCCGGGTCGACGGCGAGCCAGACCCGGGTGAGGTCATCTGGACCTGGGTGCCCTACGAAGAGAACGACGGCCGCGGCAAGGACCGGCCCGTCGTCATCGTGGCCCGCGACACCGCGCGATCGGTCTTCGCCGTGCAACTCACGAGCACACCGCACGACGACGACGCCCGACACTTCGTGTACATCGGCCCGGGCGCGTGGGACTCGCAGGGCCGACCGAGCTGGGCGCGGCTCGACCGCGTGTTCCGCGTCTTCGAATCGGGCATGCGGCGAGAGGCGAACTCCGTCAGCCGGGAGCAGTTCGCTGCCGTCTCCACGGCCCTGGCGAGCCGTCTTTCATAGAGACGGATCAGGGCGTCGCCTCGACTTGCTCGACGTGCTCCACGTCTTCGACGCGGGCGCGCGGCATCGCCAGCCCTGCGGCGACGGTGACCACGGCGCACACGAGCACGGAGGCAAAGACGGCGCCCGAGGCGTGCGTCAGAACCGTCGGATCGCCCGCGCCCGTCGAGCCCGCCACGAAGATGCTGTTCGCGATGGCTCCGAAGACCGCGACTCCGACGGCGCTGCCGATGGAGCGCGCGAAGAGATTCGTGCCCGTCACCACGCCGCGTTCGTTCCAGGCAACACTCGACTGGGCTGCGATCAGGCTCGGTGTCGCGACCAGCCCGAGGCCGAGTCCCACGACGAAGCAACTCGTCGCGACGAACACGATCTGGGCGGTCGAAAAGCTCACGAGCAGGAGGGCGGAGCCGAGGACGGCGAGGCCTGAGCCGATGAGCACGGTCAGTCGAAACCCCAGTCGAAGGTAGAGCCGGCCCGAGTACGAGGCGGAGATCGGCCAGCCGATCGTGAGGGCGGCCAAGGCGAGCCCCGCGAGCAACGGCGACGTGCCTGCGACGCCCTCGAGGAACGTCGGAACGTATGAGGTCAGCCCGATGAGAATCGCCCCGACGCCCAAGGAGATCAGCGTCGTCGTCACGAGCAGCCGGCGGGAGAAGACCCAGAGGGGGAGAATCGGTTCGGCCGCGCGCCGCTCGACGAGCACGAAGGCCGCCAGGAGGACACCTCCGACCGAGAACGCCGCGACACTGGGAGCGGAATCCCAGGCCCAAGCCTGCCCGCCCTCCAGAACCGCCAGAATCACGAGGCTCAGCCCTGCAGTCAGCAGCGCCGCGCCGGCGATGTCGAGCCGGTGCTCGCGTCTCTCGATCTTCTCGTGGAACCGGGTCACGAGCATCCAACCGGCGACGAGACAGAGCGGAACGTTGACGAAGAAGATCCACCGCCATGACACGAACTCGGAGAACACGCCGCCGAGCGTCGGTCCTGCGACTGAGCTTATGGCCCACACGCTGGCCAGATATCCCTGCACCTTGGCGCGTTCCGCCACGGAGTAGATGTCACCCGCAATGGTGATCGCCATGGGCTGCACCGCCCCGGCACCGAGCCCCTGCACCGCGCGGAAGGCGATCAACGATGGAAGGCTCCAGGCGAGGCCGCACAGGATGGAACCCAGGAGAAACAGACCGACCCCGATCAGGATGATCGGTTTGCGTCCCACGGTGTCGGACAGTTTGGCGTAGAGCGGAACTGACACAGCCTGGGCGAGAAGATAGATCGAGAACAGCCAGGGGAACTGCGCGAAGCCGCCCAGGTCGTCGATGATCGACGGCACGGCCGTGGCCAGGATCGTCGAATCGATTGCGACGAGCCCGGTCGTGACCATCAGGGCGATGAGCACCGGGCCGCGCTTCGAGCGGAAGCCGACCCCGCTCGCGTCGGCCGCGGTCATTCGGCCAGCAATTCGCGAACGCGCGGGATGACGACCGTGCCGTAGAGCTCGACGCAGGTCATGAGACGGTCGTGCGAGAGAGGCCCGGCGCTGTACTTGAGGTCGAAGCGGCTGGCATCGATGGCACGAACCGTGGAGGCGATCTTTCGCGCGACGGTCTCCGGTGAACCCACGTAGAGAGACCCGTGCGGCCCCGCCTCTCGGTCGAATTCGGCCTTGGCCATGGGCGGCCACCCGCGATCCGCCCCGATGCGGTCGCGCATCTTCTTGTACTCGGGCCAGAACTCCTCCCGGGCCTCGTCGTCTGTCGCTGCGACGTAGCCGGGGGAGTGCACCCCGATCGGAAGCTCGGGGCTCTCGAGTTGGGCGAGTGCGCGTCTGTACAGGTCGGCGTACGGCGCGAATCGCACGGGGTCGCCGCCGATGATCGCGAGCATCAGGGGCAGACCGTAACGGGCCGCGCGAACGACGGACTCCGGGCTGCCCCCGACTCCGACCCACGTCTTCAGGCTTCCGGACTCGGTGGTGGGGAAGACGCGTTGGTTCATCAGGGAAGCGCGCGTGCTTCCCGACCACGTGACGGGCTGCTCGGTGAGCAAGCGGGTGAAGATGTCCAGCTTCTGTTCGAAGAGTTCTTCGTATTGGCTCAGCTCATAGCCGAACAGGGGAAACGACTCAGTGAACGAACCGCGGCCGAGTATGACCTCGGCACGGCCGTCGGATGCCGCATCCAGCGTTGCGAATCGCTGGTACACCCGCACGGGGTCGTCCGAGCTCAGAACGGTCACGGCCGAGCCGAGCCGGATGCGCGACGTCTGGCCCGCGATCGCCGCCAGCGCGACATCCGGAGCCGAGATCGCGAAGTCGTCACGATGATGTTCGCCCAGGCCGATGAAGTCGACCCCGACCTGGTCGGCGAGTACACCCTCCGCGATGACGTCCCGGATGACCTGAGCGTAGGAACGCGGCGTGCCGTCGGGCGCAGTCGTGACGTCTCCGAACGTGTCCAGTCCGAACTCGACCTGTTGTGGCATGGGATCTCCTCGAAATCATGCGGCTGTCGCGTGACGGACTCGCCGCCGAACACGAAAGCCCCGAGCAACCTTTCGATTGATCAGGGCTTGGTGACGGGTGGGCGATACCGGACTCGAACCGATGACCTCTTCGGTGTGAACGAAGCGCGCTACCAACTGCGCCAATCGCCCGTCACGCGGTGCACGAAGCAGCGCGGATCGATCATAGCCGACCCGGCACCCGCACGCACATCCGCGCCCGGATCCGTTGCGACACGCCCGGGGGAAAGCCGGGCACGCGTGGCATCCGCGGCCTGAAATCACGGAGTCGCAGGGGGCTCGACGCTCGATTGTGACGAGTCGATCCAGCGCCGGTTTGGCCAAGCCACACACTTTCAGCTAGAGTCTTCAACGCACGCCGAAAAGCGGGCAAATGCGGATGTGGCGCAGTGGTAGCGCATAACCTTGCCAAGGTTAGGGTCGCGAGTTCGAATCTCGTCATCCGCTCGAGTGAGAAGATTCATCCGACACAGTCATGTGCCGGGCGTAGCTCAAAGAATGGTGGCGTGGCCGAGAGGCGAGGCAGCGGCCTGCAAAGCCGTCCACACGGGTTCAAATCCCGTCGCCACCTCCACTCAGATGGCCTTGGTTCGAGGCACAGCTTCACCGCTTAACAACGAATGGGCGATTGGCGCAGCGGTAGCGCGCTTCCCTGACACGGAAGAGGTCACTGGTTCGATCCCAGTATCGCCCACAAAAGAGAAAGCCCCCGGGAAACCGGGGGCTTTCGTCGTCTGCGCACCGCACTACAGTGGACAGGTCGGTGACAAAACGAGGAGCGGGACTAAACGTGGTTGACGGATTCGAACTCTTTCCGGACCGGTCGATCGTGGCCATGAGGGTGAACGGCGACCTGCGCGACCTCGCCACGACTGTCGATGCGAGCGACGACGTGCAGCCCGTCACCATCGAGTCTCCCGACGGCCTCGACATACTGCGTCACTCGGCCGCCCACGTGCTCGCGCAGGCCGTGCAGACCATCAATCCCGAGGCGAAACTGGGCATCGGCCCACCCATCACCGATGGTTTCTACTACGACTTCGACGTCGCCGAACCGTTCACGCCCGAGAACATCAAGGCCATCGAGAAGGCCATGGAACGCATCATCCGCCAGGGCCAGCGATTCACCCGACGCGTCGTCACCGAAGACGAGGCCAGAGCCGAGATGGCCGGCGAGCCCTACAAGCTCGAACTCATCGGCCTCACGGGTTCACCCGAAGACGAGACGGCCGACGAATCGGTCGAGGTCGGAGGCGCAGAGCTCACCATCTACGACAACGTCGATCCCAAGACCGGCGAGACCCTGTGGAAGGACCTGTGCCGCGGACCCCACCTGCCGTCGACTCGCCTCGTCGGCAACGGATTCTCCATCACGCGACTCGCGGCGGCTTACTGGCGCGGATCGGAGAAGAACAAGCAGCTCCAACGAATCTACGGAACGGCCTGGCCGACGAAGGACGAGCTCCGGGCGCACCAGGCCCGCCTCGAAGAGGCGGCCAAGCGCGATCACCGCAAGCTCGGCAACGAACTCGACCTCTTCTCCTTTCCTGATGAGATCGGCTCGGGACTGGCCGTATTCCATCCGAAGGGGGGAATCATCCGCCGCGAGATGGAGGACTATTCCCGCCGGAAGCACGAAGAAGAGGGCTACGACTTCGTCTACACGCCCCACATCACCAAGGCGCACCTCTTCGAGCAGTCAGGGCACCTGGACTGGTACGCCGATGGCATGTTCCCCCCGATGCACCTCGACGAGGCTCGCAACGACGAGGGAGAGATCACGCGCCAGGGTGCCGACTACTACCTGAAGCCGATGAACTGCCCGATGCACATCCTCGTGTACCGCTCATCGGGTCGGTCGTATCGAGACCTTCCGCTTCGACTCTTCGAGTTCGGCACCGTCTACCGCAATGAGAAGTCGGGCGTCGTGCACGGCCTCACCCGCGTGCGGGGTCTCACCATGGACGACGCGCACATCTTCACCTCGCGCGAAAACATGAAGGAAGAGCTGACCAAGACGCTCAACTTCGTCCTCGCCCTTCTGCGCGACTACGGTCTGACCGACTTCTACCTCGAACTGTCCACCAAAGACCCCGAGAAGTACGTCGGAGACGACGACGTCTGGGAGGAGGCGACCTCGACCCTCGCCGAGGTCGCGGCCGAGTCCGGTCTCGACCTCGTACCCGATCCCGGCGGCGCGGCGTTCTACGGCCCGAAGATCTCGGTGCAGGCACGCGATGCAATCGGTCGTACCTGGCAGATGTCGACCGTGCAACTCGACTTCAACCTGCCCGAGCGATTCGAGCTCGAGTACACGGCCTCCGACGGCACGAAGCAGCGTCCCGTCATGATCCACCGGGCCCTCTTCGGATCGATCGAACGCTTCTTCGGTGTGCTCACGGAGCACTACGCGGGCGCGTTCCCCGTCTGGTTGGCACCGGTACAGGTCGTGGGCATTCCCATCGCCGAGCAGTACGAGGACTACCTCGCCGACATCATCGCGACTCTCAAGAAGCAGGGCGTTCGCGCCGAGCTCGATATCTCCGCCGATCGCATGCAGAAGAAGATCCGAAACCACACGCTGCAGAAAGTACCCTTCTTGCTCATCGCGGGCGAGGAAGACAGGGCGCAGAAATCGGTAAGCTTCCGCTTTCGCGACGGCACCCAGGAGAACGGCGTACCGATCGACGAGGCGGTCACCCGGATCCGCGCGGCAATCGACTCCCGATTGCAGGTCACGACTCAGGGACAGGCGTGATTCCCCTCCACAGCGAGTTTCCCGACGTTCCGATCGAACGGTCGGCATCCTTCGCGGCCGTTCCCGACGCATATCAGCGCCTGTGGACCCCGCACCGGATGGTGTATATAGAGAATGGACCCGTCTCGGGCGACGAGAGCTGTCCGTTCTGTCGTGCCCCGCAGCTGAGCGATGACGAAGCGCTCATCGTGCACCGGGGAGTGCACGCTTACGTACTCCTCAACCTGTTCCCGTACAACAGCGGCCACCTTCTCGTCTGTCCCTACCGGCACGTGCCGCTCTACGACGACGCCACCGAGGCCGAGGTCATCGAGATCGCTGCGCTGACGCAGACCGCGATGAAGGTCGTGCGCGAGACGTCGCAGTGCCATGGCTTCAACATCGGCATGAACCAGGGGCGTGTCGCCGGAGCGGGCATCGCGGACCACCTGCACCAGCACGTGGTGCCCCGATGGTCACAAGACGCCAACTTCTTTCCGATCATCGCCCGGACCAAAGCACTTCCCCAGCTGCTCGGAGACGTTCGCGCGTCGATCGCCGCCGCCTGGCCCGAGTCAGCCTAGACATCAGTACCCCGAGTAGAATCGGGGCCGAGAGGACACAATGAGCACCCTAGAGACACCTTCCCAGAACGGCCGCGCCGAGCACGGATCGAGCCGCGTCAAGCGCGGGCTCGCCGAGATGCTCAAGGGCGGCGTGATCATGGACGTCGTCAACGCCGAGCAGGCGAAGATCGCCGAGGATGCCGGCGCCGTCGCCGTCATGGCCCTCGAGCGCGTTCCCGCCGACATCCGTTCGCAGGGCGGCGTCGCCCGCATGAGCGATCCCGACCTCATCGACGGCATCATCGGTGCCGTCTCCATTCCTGTCATGGCGAAGGCGCGCATCGGCCACTTCGTCGAGGCGCAGGTGCTCCAGGTGCTCGGCGTCGACTACATCGACGAGTCCGAGGTGCTGAGTCCGGCCGACTACGTC